>JAKFCI010000422.1:0-7578 GCA_036676725.1 Chitinophagaceae bacterium | reverse complement strand
GTTTTTTCTTTTCCAACATTAATTAGAATAGCCTCAAATACAATTGTTGCAATTTGAAGAAGTATAAAGGCAATCAATAATGCCCTTAATAAAACACTCATAGTTTGAGCCGTAAGGAAGAAAAGGGAAAATACTATTGCAGATAAAATACAATAGAAGATTAAAATTTTTTTTCGCTTTGTATTTAAATATGCAATTAACGCAGAGAGATTTGTAGACAAAAGAATATTATGAATTCCGAAACATAACGTTACAACTATAATATTTGTAAATAACCATACAGTTTGAAAAAGTCCATAGTCATGATAAGAAAGTTTTCTGGAGTATAAAATAGTAATAATAATAAAGACAAGAGTAGGCATTATCCTTGCCAAAAAAAGCCATGACGACCTATGGGCAAAATGAAATCTATTTCGTGTAATTGCAGGTTTGCCCAATTCCATTTAATTAAAATAACTTATCTAGGTGACATTTTTTATTTATGAAGAATTATTAAATCTTCATTTGGTAATAAAAGAAATCTTTCTTTTTAATATTCCTAAATCTTTTACTGTTAAGAATGTTAATACGCCAACCAGCATTTCCATAAAAAAAACATCAGTAGCAAAATAGGTTGCTCCGTGAATAATGACGGGGATGATCATTAATATTCGGTCGTATTTTTTTGTAAAAAAACCAACAACCATTACTCCTTCTAATAAGATAATAATTATATGACCAATATTTAAGATTGCTGGGTGGGCTATTAAAAAATTTAAAAATGTGGTAGTTACTGTATTTGGGAAATGATACATGTATTCCACCAGGTTTAATTTTACAGATTTGACTCCCATGTCCCAATCGAAAAAAGACTTGCCAATAAAGAATTTCCAAACAAATGAAATAGTGTATACGTAACAGATATAGTAACGCATTCCTTCCCAAAGAATTTTCCAATTTGTATCTTTTTTAAATAAAAAAGGAATGCTGATGATCATTGGAATTGCAAGTGGATGCGAATGACTTACTATGACCATGTTGTAGGTAATGGCATAGATAAACATACAAATACCGAATACTATGGCAAACCCATTTTTTAATGGAAAAACAATACATAAAATGCATGATGCAAAAAGTAAACTATCAAAAATGATTGCTCCTGTTTGATTGAAGAGGATCGCCTTTTGTATACCTAAAATGGTATAGAGCCAATAAGTAAAATCAAAGTTCAGCACTTTTAATGGCGGACCTAAAAGATTTGAAGGGGTAGCATTTACCAAAAATCGGTATAGTAAAAAAATGAATAGAAAGCTAAAAACCAAACGACCTATGATCTTTCGTTGGTATTGTAATGGAATATCATTCATTGGAGGGTACAGACTAATAATGAGGATAATTTATTTACTTTACCCGAAGGCTCAAAAGAGGCTTCAACTTTAATCAAATCAATCTTATAAATTTTTTCGCCAACTTCCTGTTCCAAATATCTCTTTAGCCACGATGGGAACTTTAAATAATCATTTTCGTCGTTGTAATTTTTAAAATTTTTAAGGTAACGATTGAAGAAAGGATGATTTGGAAGCCAATTATTAATATAATGTTCCTTTGCATAATCTCCTCCGCCCAATAAATGGTGCATGTAAAGTCCTGAAGTGTTTGTGAATAAAACCTTTCGTGGTTCTTCCCATGTATGGGGAAATTCTAATAGTTTATTTTCATTGTACCGGATTTCTAAAATTGAATAAGTTTTCTGGTCAGGAAGTGGGTTGGAATACATGCTCCACTGAAATATAGGCGTGATCTGGCTTTTGGTGATTAGATTAAAAAAAAGGTTAAAAAAAATGAATATGCAGACTCCCACAAACAAAATTTTATTAGTTCTAAAGAGTCGGGTTAAATAATATTTATTATTTCTAAGCATGTAAATTGTTGCTATTCACTTAAACGTATTTAGCCGCTAAAATAGAATATTGATTTTTGTATAACTAAATTTTGATTGTCTCGCAGGAAATCAATTGAATTATATCCTGTAGTTTAGTCTTCAATGCAGTTTGCATTCATCCCAATACTTCATGCCTTTTCGCTACCTTTGCCCGTCCTAATTTTGAAGGCTTTAAGAATATGAAGAACATCCGCAATTTTTGCATTATCGCACATATCGACCACGGAAAAAGTACACTTGCCGACCGTTTGTTACAAGCTACAAACACCATCAGCGAACGCCAGATGATGGACCAGGTATTAGATGATATGGACCTGGAAAGGGAAAAAGGTATTACGATTAAAAGCCACGCCATACAAATAAACCATGTTCATAAAGGTGAAAAATATGTATTAAACCTTATTGATACCCCTGGTCACGTAGATTTTAGTTATGAAGTGAGTCGTGCGTTGGCTGCTTGCGAAGGGGCCTTGTTGCTTGTAGATGCAACACAAGGAATCCAGGCGCAAACGATTTCCAATTTATACCTGGCAATAGAAAATGACCTTGAAATCATCCCTGTCATTAACAAAATTGATATGGATGGTGCGATGATCGAAGAAGTTACCGATCAAATTATTGAATTGATAGGTTGTAAGCCTGAAGATATTTTATTGGCAAGCGGACGTACCGGCCTTGGTGTGGAAGCTATTTTAGAAGCCATTGTTGATCGTATTCCTGCACCAAAAGGAAAAGAAAATGATCCCTTGCAGGCTTTAATATTTGATAGTGTTTTCAATAGTTTCAGGGGCATTATTGTTTATTACAGAATAGTAAATGGCGCATTAAAAAAAGGCGATAAAGTAAAATTTGTTTCTACTGGCCAGGAATATATTGCAGATGAAGTAGGGATTTTAAAACTTGGATTAGAACCTAAGAACGAAGTAAAATGCGGTGATGTTGGTTATATAATTACCGGGATTAAAAATGCCAAAGAGGTGAAAGTTGGTGATACCATCACAAATGCATTGCATCCAACACAAGAAATTATTAAAGGTTTCCAGGAAGTAAAGCCAATGGTTTTTGCGGGCATTTTTCCAGTTAATACCGATGAATTTGAAGAACTGCGTGATTGTATGGATAAACTGCAATTAAATGATGCTTCACTTACATTCGAATTAGAAACTTCGCAGGCTTTGGGTTTTGGTTTTCGATGCGGATTTTTAGGAATGCTGCACATGGAAATTATCCAGGAAAGATTGGAAAGAGAATTCAACCAAACCGTTATCACTACCGTACCTAACGTAAGTTTCATTGCTTATACAACCAAAGGCGAAAAGATCATCGTAAACAATCCGACAGAAATGCCGGAGCCTGTGCGCATCGATCGCATTGAAGAACCTTTTATTAAAGCGCAGATCATAACAAAGCCGGAATACATAGGAAATATCATGACGCTTTGTTTGGGTAAAAGAGGGATTTTAATCAACCAAAGTTACCTCACACCAACCCGGGTTGAACTAAGTTTCGAAATGCCGTTGACCGAAATTGTTTTTGATTTTTACGATAAATTAAAAAGTCAAACCCGCGGTTATGCATCTTTCGATTACAGCCCGATAGGCATGCGGGAAGCGGACATTGTAAAGATGGATATCTTGCTAAACAACGATAAAGTAGATGCATTAAGTGCATTAATTCATAGGGGAAGAGGGCAGGAGTTTGGCCGTAAACTTTGCGAAAAATTAAAAGAGTTGGTTCCACGCCAGCAATTTCAAATAGCAATACAAGCGGCGATTGGCGCAAAAGTTATTGCCCGGGAAAATATTTCGGCCATGCGTAAAGATGTTACTGCAAAATGTTATGGTGGTGATATCAGCCGTAAAAGAAAATTATTGGAAAAGCAAAAAGAAGGTAAGAAGCGAATGCGCCAGATTGGAAACGTAGAAGTTCCGCAGGAAGCATTTTTAGCAGTATTGAAGTTGGATGAATAATTTATTTGCCAGCTAATTGCAACTATTGAAATTCTGTTGCCACGCTCGTTTCATCGTTCTTCTTTCAATTGTGCCGGTAAAGTTTTTCAATATTTCAACTACACATAAAATTTATAAAAAAGACCAACATTAAAGTTGGTCTTTTTTCTTTTTAGTATTGTTCTTGTCAGATTGCTTTTGAAGTTTCTCTTCGTCCTTATTTCCCTTTTCATCAAGTATGGGATCACCAACCGGCGGACGTCCTAAGTATTGATCTGCACCCCGCATATCAACTTTAAAATTGAACACTTTATCAATATGCACCCATTTACCGTTTTCCCATTTAAATCCTTCTGAATCGCCATCAGGGATAAATGTATGTGGCTTGTCATCTTCGTTCGTTTCAGAAACCAAATGATCAAATAAAATCAGGTTTTCATCCGGAACATAATTCACTAATATGCTAGCGTCTTTTTTGTATTCAATGGAAAATCGGTTTTGCGTTGGACGCTTAACACTGTCTTGTTCATAAGAAAAATAGGGACCACCAAAAATTGGTTCCTTTTTTTCGTTAAAGGTTAAAACCTCTATCCATTTTTTATTGCTAACAACACTATTATTATCAATTCCAAAAAGAGTGTAATAATTTTTTCCTTTATGTTCTGTTTTAATAATGTTATAGTAAACTGCACCAATCCAGTTATTTTTAGTCCGCACCGAATCGACCGGTTTACTAGTAAATTCCGAAAAGTCTTTAAGTGGTATAAGTTTTAGGGAACCATCAGCAGTTCGGTATTGAATGGCTGCCCGTTGGCGTGAGTAATAATCGTCAAAAGAAAGTGCCCAACTAAAAATTCTGAATGTACTGTCTGGTGCGTATAATTTTGAAACGCCTTGAACGGAATCAAACGGATAATAAAATGAATTTTTTACCTGTAAAGTTCTTACCAGCGTACGAATAAATAAGCTGTCATTGCGCATCCTTGTAGATGTAAGGCTATCTACAATAAGATTTTTGGCAAGCTTTCTCAGCGTATCCTCTTTCTGTTTTAGTATCCTTGTCTCCGCAGGGGATAGCTTTTGGCTATTGGCTGCTGTAGCAAAAACAAAAAATACAAGCAAATAGGAAATGATTTTTTTCATGCGGGTTGTTGACTCCTGCTAAGAACGAACAAAAAAATCAAATATTATCCTAAGATTCCAATGACCTTGCAAATTCAAGTAATGAAGCGAAACGTAGGTCAATGTCAGGATGAGGAAAAGGCTGATCAGGGTTGGTTGTTGTTAAAAATACCGTATACATGCCTGCAGAACGGCCAAAACGCATGTCACCTGGTTTGTTGCCAATCATGATTGATTTTTCGAAATCTATGTTTGGAAAATCCTTTATCGATTGAATTGCCATGCCCGGGTTTGGTTTCCTGTTAAAACAAGTTCCGTCAACTTCTGTGCAGAAATAAATTTTATCAATTCTTCCACCGGCCGCTACAATTTCTTTTTGCATTTCTTTATGAATTGCCTCCAGATCATCAAGGCTCATTAATTCTTTTCCAACACCTCTTTGATTGCTGACAATTACAATCCGCTTAAATTTTTTGTTTAGTATTTCTAATGCCGGTAATACACCTTCGCAAAAATCAAATTGATCCCAATTTAAAACATAGGTACCGGGTAGTTCTTTATTTATTACGCCATCGCGGTCAATAAAAATGGTCCAGTCTTTATCAATTTTATTTAATGCTAAAGGGGTTCTTGCCAGTTCTAACTGCGCCTTTTTAAAATCAGTTGGCACACCGATATCAATGAAATACACATCTTGTATGCTTCCAAAAAAATTGCAGGTTGTAAAATATTTTTCAAGGTAATCTTGCTCAAAAGAAAATTTGTTTGAGAAGGAATGTTGTAGAAATTTTTCTTTGTTTAAAAGATAGATTCCGCCATTGATGAACCCTTCCTCGTAATATTTTTTTTCTTTAAAAGAGTTGATCTTACCATTTTTTTCTAATTCAACAACACCATACCTGTCAAAGCTTTTCATTGGCTTAAGGCTAAGTGTACATTCTCCCTTTGAGCGTTGATGCACTTCGAGAAGTTCGGGAACATTTACTTTAAATAAAGTATCACCATTTGCAACGAGAATATTTTCTGTAGTCGCTTTTTGCAAAGCAAGTTGTATCGCACCACCTGTTCCTAAAGGTTCTTCTTCAATTACAATTTTATATTGAAGCGTATCATAATCTTCTTTCAGCCACTTTTCTATAACTTCTGATTTATAGCCTAGTGAAAAAATAAATTCTTGTATGCCTTGCATGCGGAAATGATCAATTACATAACCTAGAAAAGGTCGTCCTGCTACTGAAGCCATGCACTTTGGTAAATCAGGAACTGATTCACGCAACCGGGTACCAAGCCCACCGGCAAGTATTATGGCTTCTTTAATTTGCATTAAATACCTGGCGTATTTTTTCCAAAATATTTTTCTTCTACCAATTGGCAAATGATGTGACCCAACATAATATGGCTTTCCTGTATGCGGGGTGTATCGGTTGATGGTACATTAACCAAATAATCACTTAAGCCTTTCATTACACCTCCGGAAGTTCCTGTAAAACCTACCGTAATTATTCCTTTTTCTTTTGCTGTTTCAAAAGCTTTTACAATGTTGGCCGAATTGCCCGAAGTAGAAAGACCAATAAGGACATCGCCGCTATTTCCAATGCCATCAATTAATCGTGCATACACAACATCATAACTATAGTCATTGGCCACTGCAGTTAAGTAAGATGTATTGCAATGTAAAGCCTCTGCTGGCAAGGCTTTCCGGTCCGTATAAAAACGACCTGAAAATTCTGCAGCTAAATGTTGTGCATCTGCTGCACTACCACCATTGCCACAAAAATAAATTCGGTTTCCATTTTTTAAAGAATCAACAATTGTATTGGATATCGTTTCAATGATCTTTAAAAATTCATCGTTGGCTAAAATTTCTTGTTTAACCTTTATCGATTGGGTGATAATATTTTTAATTTTCTCCATGAATTACACTGTTTATACAATAATATTATTTGCGAGTTGACGCACAGATGTTGTTAAGTTATTCCAGGAATATTTTAATTTTTCGGTGCGAAGATGTGGAATAAAATAATCTTCTCCTAATTGGTAAAACTCGATAATTGATTTTGCAATTGATGCAGGTTCAGGTTCACAAACAAGACCCACTTTTTTATGCGGTACTAAAAACGGAAGTCCACCCACATTAGTAACTACCATAGGTTTTTCAAAATGGTAGGCGAGTGGTGTTACTCCACTTTGCGTTGCATTCCGGTAAGGTTGTATCAGCACATCGGCTGCGCATAAATAATATTTCACTTCATTGTCGGCAATAAAATTATTTTTTAAAATAACAGAATTGCTGATACCCAACTCCTTTATCATTTCCAGGTAAGGCTTTTCATCTTCATAAAATTCACCTGCAATCAACAGCGTTATTTTTTCATCTTTTATGGCTTGTTCTGTCATTGCTTTTAATAGAAGATCAAGTCCTTTGTATTTCCTGATAAACCCAAAAAACAAAATTATTTTTTTGTCTGCCTCTAATTTTAAAAATTGCCTTGCTTCTGCTTTAGGTATTTTTTCTCCGAAGTTATCATACAACGGATGTTCTACTAATTGTGCCGGTTTTGTTTTTTCAAATTGGCGCAGGTCGGT
>JAKFCI010000421.1:0-1684 GCA_036676725.1 Chitinophagaceae bacterium | reverse complement strand
TATTGCTATAGTTTATCAATATATTCAGAAGCCCCATTATGGGGCTTTTTTTATTTGTTGTTAGAAATGAATAGCAATTTAGAGAAATGATTGTGTAATTGTTGAAGTGATTGTTGCTGATGAAACGAGCGTGGCAACAGAAGTTAAATAGAAGCAAAAAAGTTGAAGACCAAATGAAGAAAATTAATATTAAAACGACCGTAAAAAGAATGCTTGCAGATGTGCATACACCGGTTGGCATTTACTTGCGTTTGCGTGACCGGTTTCGCGATACAATTTTGTTGGAGAGTACGGATAGCCATGCTGCTGAAAATAGTTATTCTTTTATTTGTATCAATGCAATTGCCGGTATTGAGGTAACAGGTAATAAGGTGGTTGAATTTAAACTGCCCAACCAAAATGCAGAACGTGTTGCATTAAAAGGAAATGACGATCTGAAATCAATTCTTTGGAATTTTGTGCAGCGTTTCGAAGGTGAAAGCGAAGATGAAAAATCGGCTCAATTTGCGCAAGGCTTATACGGCTATTTTACTTTCGATGCAGTCCAGTTTTTTGAGACCATAAACTTTAAGCCCGTTAAGGATAAATCAAATGACATCCCGGTTGCCCGTTACCGTTTATACCAATATGTAATTGCCATTAACCATTATAAAGATGAATTGTTACTGCTGGAAAATCATATCAACGGACTTGAAAGCGAATTAGCAATTGTTGAATCATTGATCAATAGTAAGGATATACCTGTTTATCCATTTTCTCCAGTATCAGGAGAAACTTCCAATGTGAGCGATGATGAATATTTGGAAATGGTGGAGAAAGGAATTGCCGGTTGTTATCGCGGTGATGTTTTTCAAATTGTTTTAAGCCGCCGTTTTCAGCAATCATTCATTGGCGATGAATTCAATGTTTACAGGGCTCTTCGCAATATCAATCCATCGCCGTATTTGTTCTTCTTCGATTATGGCGACTATAAATTAATAGGTTCATCGCCAGAAGCCCAATTGATCATAAAAAATAAACAAGCAATTGTACACCCCATTGCAGGAACATTTAAACGCACTGGTGATGATGCAGAAGACCAGCAAAGAGCAGAAGAATTATTACAGGATGCAAAAGAAAATGCCGAACATGTAATGCTGGTCGATCTTGCCCGTAATGACCTTAGTACTGTTTGCGAAAATGTACAGGTCAGTAAATACAGGCAGATACAATATTACTCGCATGTTATTCACCTGGTAAGTGAAGTAACCGGTACCGTGCCTGAACAAACTAACCCTTTCCATGTTTTGTTTAAAACTTTTCCTGCAGGCACTTTAAGTGGTGCGCCAAAATATAAAGCCATGCAAATAATCAACGACCTGGAACCTACTGCAAGAAGCTTTTATGGTGGCGCTATTGGTTTTGTCGGCTTTAATGGTTCATGCAATCATGCAATTATGATTCGTACTTTTTTAAGCAAAGACAATACTTTGTTTTACCAGGCAGGTGCCGGAGTAGTGGCTGCAAGCAAGCCGGGAAGTGAATTGCAGGAAGTAAATAATAAAATGGGTGCATTAAAAAAAGCAATTGATTTTGCACAAAGTATTTGTTGACAACATAAAAAATTCATCAGGAAAATTTCCTTTTGAGTAGGATTATTAAATATGAAAATTTTAGTTTTTGATAATTACGATTCATTCACTTA
>JAKFCI010000420.1:0-5977 GCA_036676725.1 Chitinophagaceae bacterium | reverse complement strand
TGTATTTTTTTCTTTATTAATAATGGCCCGTCTTTCGGCCGAACTCACAGCATTTTCAAAAGCTGAAATTGTTAATCGTGCACTTACACCACTTTTCTTATCAACAAATTCGCTGCCTCTTGCTTCAAACGCCACTTGTTCAATTAACCTTTTTACAAGATCGCTTATATCTACTTTATTTTTTTGTTCATCAGCAATGTCCGCTTCCTGTTCTGTAATGGCCAATGCATTTTCCAATGTTTTCGGGTAGTGCGTTAATATCTGGCTTTCTATCCTGTCTTTCAAAGGTGTAACAATCGAGCCCCTGTTCGTGTAGTCCTCGGGGTTAGCCGTAAATACAAAAAGTATATCAAGTGGTAAACGCAATTTAAATCCGCGTATCTGCACGTCGCCTTCTTCCAAAATATTGAACAGCGCAACCTGTATCCTTGCCTGCAAATCGGGCAATTCATTGATAACAAAAATACTCCTGTTGCTTTTTGGTATAATACCATAATGAATCACTCTTTCATCAGCAAAATTCAATCTTAAATTTGCCGCTTTTATTGGGTCAATATCACCAATAAGATCTGCAACACTAACATCCGGTGTTGCTAATTTTTCTCCATAACGCTGGCTGCGGTGCATCCATTCAATGGGTGTGTCATCGCCTTTTTCTAAAATAAGGTCCCGGGCATATTTTGAAATTGGTTTCAAAGGATCGTCATTAATATCGCTGCCTGTGATGTATGGAATGTATTCATCCAACAACTCTGTCATTTGTCGCGCCATTCTTGTTTTGGCCTGTCCACGCAAACCAAGAAAAAGTATATTGTGTTTGCTTAATAAGGCACGTTCCACATCAGGTATCACTGTTTCCTCGTAACCAATAATGCCGGTAAACGTTTCTTCTTTATCAGTTAGTTTTCTTACAAGATTTTCCCTGATCTCCTCTTTTATACTCCTCGATTTATATCCTGACTCTTTTAATTCCCTGATTGTATTAATTCTCTTAATGTCCATTTATTATTTTTTATTACTTAGCTTCTATTTAACTATTAAACTTCTGTTGTGTCACTCACTTGTACGTTCGGTAATTTTATTCGGCAATTGCAGGCAACACATTATTATTAATAAACCGTTTTTCTTTTGCCGCTTTCAAAATCTTTAAAAATAAATGCACCTAATTTGTCAAGCGATGCAAAGAAAGCCTTGCCATTATTTGTTTCGGTAAATTCCTGTACAAACCTTTGCAGGTAAGGGTCTGTGGCTATCATAAAGGTAGTGATGGGTATTTTTATTTTCTTGCATTGCGCTGCTAAATTCATACAACGGCTTGTTACTTTTCTATCAAGACCAAAACTGTTTTTATAATAACGCCTGCCAATTTTTAGGCAAGTTGGTTTGCCATCAGTGATCATGAAAATTTGCTTGTTCGGGTTTTTTCTTCGCCGCAAAATATCCATGGCCAACTCTAAGCCGGCAACCGTATTTGTATGGTAAGGTCCTACCTGTAAATAGGGGAGGTCTTTTATTTCAACTGGCCAGGCATCATTACCAAAAACAACAATATCCAAAGTGTCTTTGGGGTATTTTGTTGTGATCAGTTCGCTCAAGGCCATCGCCACTTTTTTTGCAGGTGTAATGCGGTCTTCACCATAAAGGATCATCGAATGCGAAATATCGATCATTAAAACAGTTGAAGTTTGGGCTTTAAAGTCCGTTTCCCTAATGGAAAGGTCATCTTCCTGCATGCGAAATTCTTCAACACCATGGTTGATTTGTGCATTGCGTATAGATTCGGTAAAATCAATTTGCTCCAGCATATCACCAAACTGGAAAGGCCTACTGTCAGGGCTTACTTCATCGCCTTGTCCCGGCTTAAATGTTTGGTGGTCTCCGCTTTTTGTTTTCTTTAATTTACCAAAAATCTCTTCCAGGCTTTTTTTGCGTATTCCTTGCTCCGTTTTTGGTGTGATCTTGATCTCTGAATTCTGGCCATCATCCGATATATATCCTTTCGCTTTTAATTCTTCAATAAAATCACCCATGCCATACTCGTCATCGGTCAGTTCATATTTCTTATCCAGCTCGTTCAGCCATTGCAAGGCTTCCGAAACATCACCACTCGTATAAGTAAGGATCTGCATAAAAAGATCCAGCAATTGTTCGAATTTAGATTTGCCGTCTTTGTCAGGATCGAAATTAGAAAAATGGTATCCAATCATATTATTTAGTAACTACAATAATTGTGCGGTCTTTGTTCAATAATAGGTTAAGAAAAATCCCCGCTAAAGCGGGGATTTTAAAATTAATTTCTTTTCAAACTATCAGCCGCTTGCCGCGGATTTTCCTGCACCTGAACCGGCGGTGCGCCATATTGTTTCTCTACGGCATCCAGCAATTGCAGCATAAAGTCATTTATTTCTGCCTCACGGGCAACAGAATTAAAAAACTCCTCTTTTTCCGATTTTAAATAATCATAGTATGCCTTTTGGTCATTCAAATCTTTACGTATGGCAGTTTTTAATTTATCTACCAATTGTTTATGCCCCGTTTTATAAGCCGCTTCCAAATAGATCAATGCTGTTTGGTTATGCGAATTATACCGGCTTACCATAGCGTAAGGCATATTTATAGTATTTATCAGTCCTTCTGATTTATCTAATAATTGCGTTGCCTCATCTTTTCTTCCATTGTCGCTTAAATTTCCCGCTAATTCTCCAAATACTGATCGAACAGAAAGTAAATGTCTCCGGTTTTCTTCATCAAAATAAACACCGGGTTTATCTGCGTTGCCGCTTGTAAATTTCATCAGGTTTTTATACATCACGTCAAGGTTATTATCCCTGATTGAGGTGCCTCTTAATGCCTGGTTAACCAACCAGTTTTGCTGTGGAAATTTGTTGGCAACAGGTACAAGTCTAAAGGTTAAACCATCCTTTCTCAGGTATTGTCCAAAGCCCAGTTCTTCGTAAGGCGAAGTAAAGTAAATGGGGCGTTTCCAGCCATTGGCAGCAATGATATTTAAAATGGTCAACTGGTCAAGTGTCAGGTAATTCCTTCCTTCCGGAAGGTCAATCTGCATTTGGGTTAAGGCCGTATCCGTAGTATTTACTACGTTGTATTGTTTTAAGGTTGCCGCATCAACAGGTATTAAAAATTTCTTTACCGGGAAAGTTGCCTGGATGTTTGCTTTATCTTCTGAATTAAGCATTGGTCCAATAGCATCTTTCATTACTTCATACAAAGGATAAGGCCTGTCCTGTGGACCTTGTGCACGGAAAGAAATATATGATAAGCCACTAACCTGCTCCGGTGTCCAGATAACATCGATGGGTGCACTTTCGTTTACTTTATAACGCAACTGGTTTACGTACCAGTCAATACCTAAAAGGCTGGTATTAATAATGCGAATATCAGGACGAACATTTTCGACTTCCTGTGCATACCACAGAGGGTAGGTATCATTATCGCCAAACGTAAATAAAATGGCATTAGGTGCACAACTTTCCAGGTAATTTCTTGCCATTGATGGAGCAAGTGTTTTTTCACTGCGGTCGTGGTCATCCCATATCTCCGAAGCCATAAGCACCGGTACCGTCATGCTAAGTGCAAATGCAACAATAGTTGCCATTTTTAAATTAGTGCCTTTGTTAGATGCTGCTCTTGTTGCAAATACGATTATTGCAACAAAGGCCGCGTAAATAACAGCAACAATTAAAGAACTGAGAAATGCCGCACCAAAAGTGGTTGTTGGATTACTTAATAAGGTAATTACAAATGCACCAACGCTTCCGTAAAGCAAGGATGATTTTAATAACTCCTTGTCAGCTGCTTCTCTTGCCATGCGTACGAAACCAACAACCGATAAACCGATCCAAATAGCAAAAGCATAAAAGGAACCTACGAAGGCATAATCACGTTCACGAGGCTGATTACCGGGCTGATTTAAATAAAGAACAATAGCAAGCCCTGTAAAGAAGAATAGCAGGAATGATACAATCCAGTCTTTTCTATCTCTTGAAAAATGATATACGCAACCAAATATGCCTAAAATAAAAGGCAATAGAAATAAAGTATTGTGTGCTTTATTGTTTTTTATGCTATCCGGCATTTTCGACTGATCGCCAAGACGTGCATTGTCAATAAATGGAATGCCCGAGATCCAGTTTCCGTCGCGTTTGTTACCAAAACCTTGTATGTCGTTTTGTTTCCCGGCAAAATTCCACATAAAATAACGCCAGTACATATGACCCATTTGGTAAGTAACAAACCAATTGATATTATCACCATAGTTGGGTGCTTCATAGCCTGTTTCGCCAGTTTGTGGATTTTGATTTCTTTCTAACCCCAACCAGTCAGCGTAAAAATCTGCATGACCTTGTTCATTGGCTCTATCCCAAACCCGTACAAACAATTGTTTATCCTCGCTTTTAAATTCCGGCTCCTGTGTCCTTCCAATTTCTATGTATGAATCTTTTCCTTTGGTGTATTTCATTTCACCTTTTTTCAATTTCACTTGCCCTGTCGCTTCATCTCTTTCATATTCCGCCTGGAAGTGTGGTCCATACATTAATGGTTGCGTTCCGTACTGCTCACGACCCAAATAATAAACAAGGCTCATTGGGTTGTCAACATTGTTCATGTCAATTGATGGATTGGCACTTGAACGCTGCAGGGTAGTTACATACATGGAGTAACCGATCATCATAAAAATGAAACTCCATAATCCTAATTGTAAATATTTATAGCCTTTTTGTTTGGCGTAGCGCAATCCAAACCAAATTAAAACGCTTAATAAAAGAAAGAAGAAAACAAAACCGGAAAAGAAAGGAAGACCAAAACCATTTACAAACCAAATATCAAACTTGCCTGCAAATTTCACCGTCCACTGTATTACTGCAACCTGTATAAAGCCTGTTATTAAACAACCAATCAAAAAAGCCCAGATAGCGCCTTTGCGTGTATAGTTGTAACGCTTATAATAATAGATCATTACCAAGGCAGGAATGGTAAGCAGGTTTAATAAATGCACGCCTACCGATAATCCCATCATGAAAAATATAAAAATGATCCAGCGATCGGCACGGTTACGTAACACCAAATCATTGCCCGCCATATCATCTGCACGTTCCCATTTTAACATGGCCCAAAATACAAGCGCAGTAAAAAAAGAGGAAAGTGCATAAACTTCACCTTCCACTGCACTAAACCAAAACGAATCGGAAAAAGTATAAGCCAGCGCACCAACAATACCTGCAGCAACAATGGTAAATGTTTGAGGCATGGTAGGTTCATCTATAGTACCTACCATTAGTTTGCGGGCAAAATGCGTAATCGTCCAAAATAAAAATAGAATTGTAAAACCACTTGCTACGGCGCTCATCATATTTACCGCAAAGGCAGGATTATCGCCACCAAAAAGCACTATAAAAAATCTTCCAAGTAGTGTAAATAGAGGCGCACCTGGAGGATGTGGCAATTGCAATTTATAAGCACTTGCTATAAACTCGCCGGCATCCCAAAAGCTACCCGAAGCTTCGGCGGTTGCTATATATACAAAGCAAGCAATAGCGCAAATGATCCAGCCGGTAATGTTGTTGACTTTTCTAAAATTCATACAGAGCGATGGTTGGTTTATTTTTCCTTTAGTTTTTTTAAAGACAGGCAAAAATAGGGAAGAGGCTAAAATAAAGGGAAAAGAATAAAGATTAAAAGTTAAATCACATTAATATGTGTATAGCGCCATATTTATTTTGTGAGCGGTAGTACAAATAGCATCGCCTGTTGCGTCGCACTCTTGTACTGTTATAAATGAATTGGGCAATTTGATTTCCGCTTGTTTTATCATCAATTCTATTGCACCAGCAAAATTTGCTTTTAATTGCTAACCTGGTTTACAGTCCACGCTTCGGGCTTGCCTGCAAATTTTTGTTTGGTCAATAACCAGGTTTCGTCAAAAAAATGAGACGTGCGGTAATTATTAAGATGCGTT
>JAKFCI010000419.1:0-2514 GCA_036676725.1 Chitinophagaceae bacterium | reverse complement strand
GTTTACACCCACACGTATATTTTGAAGCGGCAGCCGTTATTATAGCCTTTATTTCGCTTGGAAAGCTTTTAGAAGAAAAAGCCAAATCAAATACATCTTCTGCCCTAAAAAAACTAATGGGACTACAGCCTAAAACTGTGTCACTTGTTGTAATGGAGGAGGAGATTCAGGAAATCCCTGTTAACCAGGTACAACCCGGAAATATTTTATTAGTGAAACCCGGAGAAAAATTGCCGGTTGACGGACTTGTAACCAGCGGTGAATCTTATGTAGATGAAAGTATGATTAGCGGCGAACCTGTTCCAGTTATAAAGCAAGCGGGAGAAAAAGTTTTTGCGGGAACTATCAATCAAAAGGGAAGTTTTAAATTCCGGGCTGAAAAGGTAGGTGGCGATACGGTACTGGCACAGATCATAAAAATGGTACAGGAGGCGCAAGGCTCAAAAGCCCCTGTTCAAAAACTAGTTGATAAAATTGCGGGAATATTCGTACCAATAGTTATCGTAATAGCCATAATTACTTTTATCACATGGATATTGTTAGGAGGTGAAAATGCTTTTACCTATGCCTTATTAAATGCAGTTACGGTGTTGGTCATTGCATGTCCTTGTGCATTGGGTTTGGCCACTCCTACGGCTATAATGGTAGGCGTAGGAAAAGGAGCTGAGAATAATATCCTGATTAAAGATGCTGAAAGCCTTGAACTTGCTCATAAAGTAAATGCAGTGGTTTTGGATAAAACAGGAACTATTACAGAAGGAAAACCTGAAGTAACGGATATCTTTTTTGTAGGTGCAGGCGACGAAAGATTACTGAAAAAAATTTTATTGTCTGTAGAAATGCAATCTGAGCATCCCCTGGCAGAAGCGGTAGTACGAAATCTTCAAAAAGAAAAAACACAGCCTGTAAACATTAATAAGATTGAGAGCATCACAGGTAAAGGCATTAAAGCGCACCATGAAGGAAAACAATACTTAATCGGCAATGAGAGATTACTTACGGATTATGGAATTATAATAGAGAAACCTGTTGAAGAAGCATTACAAAAATGGCAGAAAGACGCAAAAACAGTTATTCTTTTTGCAGAAGAGAATCAACTTGCTGCAATCATTGCAATTGCTGATAAAATAAAACCCGGTTCTTCTAATGCTATAAAGAGTTTATTGGATAAAGGTATTGAGGTATATATGCTAACAGGTGATAATAAACAAACCGCAAACGCCATAGCATCCCAGGTTGGCATTACACAATTCAAAGCCGAGGTACTCCCCTCTGAAAAGGCAGCCTTTGTACAGGCAGTACAAAAGCAAGGTAAAATTGTTGCCATGGTCGGCGACGGAATAAATGACAGCCATGCGCTGGCCCAGGCAGATGTAAGCATTGCTATGGGTAGGGGTTCAGATATTGCTATGGATGTAGCTAAAATGACATTGATCACTTCCGATTTGAATAGCATTCCAAGAGCATTGAAGTTGTCAGGTAAAACAGTAATGGCTATTAAACAAAATTTATTTTGGGCCTTTATTTATAATGTGATAGGCATTCCTTTGGCAGCAGGCGTTCTTTACCCGATTAATGGTTTTTTACTCGATCCAATGATTGCTGGTGCTGCCATGGCGCTAAGCTCAGTTAGTGTTGTTAGTAATAGTTTAAGGTTGAAGCTTACGAATTTAAACTAAGTAGTTGTTTTGAAATGGTCTTGTAATACACCATGTCTTTTTCTACAATATTTTTTGTTTTAAACACATACATGCTGGTTACGTTAATGCACAGAAAGCATTTGCTTTGAAACCTGGAAATACTATCTTTGAATCAGCCTTAGAAGAAAAGATACCGCTTAATTATTCCTGCAAAAATGGTACTTGCTGCCTATGCATTGGAAAGCATACATCAGGACAACTTCAAATGAAAAAAAACTATGCGTTAACTAAAGACCAGGTAAAAGCGGGCTATTGACTTTTATGTCAAAGTTACCCGGTAAATAATCAGGCTACGGTGGTAGTAGAATAGAATAGTACATATAATTATATGAAAAAATCCAATGATTGTATAACACTATTTGCAGACAGCTTAATTAATTTTACATCTACATCATAAACAAAAGAAAATGGAAACATTAAAATTTAAAACGACTATTAAATGCTCCGGTTGCCTGGAAAAGGTTACACCTTATTTAAATGAAACAGCTGGTGAAGACAATTGGGAAGTAGATATTCAAACGCCAGAAAAAATATTAACTGTTGCAACTGACAAGGATATTACAGAACAGGAAATTGTAAAGGCGGTAGTAGAAGCAGGTTATAAGATTGAAAAACTTAATTGATTTTTTTTAAAAAAAAGCGATAAAATATCGGTAATACTTTTTACAGGCATTTATTCTGCTCGCATAAAACTTACCGGTATTTTAAACTGTTGTATACACGTTTTTAATATTAAAAGCATCACTCTTATTTTATCCGGTCCCCTTCATAAATTAATAATGATGAATTAAGGTCCATTTTCTAGCAAAGATCA
>JAKFCI010000418.1:0-2691 GCA_036676725.1 Chitinophagaceae bacterium | reverse complement strand
TGAATTAGTAAAATTAAATTTCGTACCAAGGAAAACCATCAAACACCAAAGGAACCGCTGAATTAATTAAATTGCCTGTTTGAAAATGAAATGAAACAAGTTCAGGACCAAACAGGCAATTTTGTATCTATCCCTTTCCCACCCCAACGGATCATTTCATTCGTTCCATCACTTACTGAATTATTATTTGATCTTGGTTTGCAAAATGAGGTCATCGGCATCACGAAATTTTGTGTGCATCCTGAAGAATGGTTTAGAACCAAAACAAGAATTGGCGGCACCAAACAACTGAATCTTCCATTAATTGAATCATTAAAACCTGACCTGGTTATTGCCAGCAAAGAAGAAAATGTAAAAGAACAGGTAGAAGCTGTTCAGCAATTTTGCCCGGTTTATTGTAGTGACATCAGCAACCTGCAAGACAGCTATGAAGTAATAGAGCACCTGGGCTTGCTTACGGAACGAAGTGACAAAGCAAACCAACTCATCAATAACATTCAGGATAGTTTTAAAGGCCTGCCAACTATTTCAACGCCCATCAGAGCTGCCTATCTCATCTGGCAAGAACCGTATATGACAGTTGGTGGTGATACATTTATTGATCACATGATGCAATTGGCCGGTTTTGAAAATGTATTTGCCGCTGAACAACGATATCCTGTGTTTACTATTGAGGAGTTGATGAAACGTGATGTTGAAGCAGTTTTGTTTTCATCAGAACCATTTCCCTTCAAACAAAAACATCTTGATGCATTCAGGCAGGAATGGCTGCAGCAAAACAGCCGTCAACAACTCCCCATTTTAAAAATTGTTGATGGCGAACTGTTCAGTTGGTACGGCAGCAGAACTTTATATGCAGCCGATTATTTTATTAAACTAAGAGAAAGCTTATTTTTAAGCGATGAACTTACTGCATAAACAACGCCTTCCGTTTTCACTTGCCCTGTTCTGTATCCTGTTTGCTGTTACATGGCCACTTTATCAATACGTATCGGATCTCGATGCGGTTGGTTATATGGAAGTGGCGCACCACTACCTGGAAGGTGAATGGAAGCTCGCAGTAAATGGTTTCTGGAATCCTTTGCATTCATGGTTGGTAGTGCCCTTGCTTAAATTGGGTTTAAACGATTGGGCTGCATTTAAAATCAGTAATCTTATTTTTTCTTTAGGTTCATTATGGGCTGTTTATTCTTTGCTCAATAAATTTTTGCTAGATGAATGGTTGAAAACAGCTATTCAGTTTACAAGTGTCATCATACTGCTTCACTATTGTTATTTTGAATTAGCCGCTGATGCGTTACTTGTGTTTCTGCTGTTGATCTATTTTAACCTTATTAAGCAACAGGATTTTTTTGAAAGTATTCCTAAGAATTTACTGGCAGGTTTTATTGGTGCTTTATTCTATCTCGCAAAATCGTATGGCTTTCCGTTCTTTATTTTCCATTTCCTGGTTATTCATATTTTTTTGAATCCAAATCGAAGCAATGCACTTAAACAACTTGCTGCAGGATTCTTCACATTTTTTCTTTTCACATTCCCTTGGTTAATGGCGTTGCATTGGAAATATGGTGAATGGATGATCGCTTTTGGAAAGTTTAATGCTCATTGGAATTTTACAGGCGAACCTCTGCCCGGCCCTGTTATGCAAACACCGCCGCATGAAGGTTCATCATCTGTGTGGGAAGATCCCTGGCATACAAAAGTTGATAACCTGCAATCAGTTCCTTTTATAACAATTGCATTGCACCAGGTAAGAGTTATACTGTTCAATTTCCAGGCATGGCTAAAATGTATTCATGAACTTTCGTTCCTCTCGCCTGCAATTTTATTTGTGAGTGGTTTTATGTATTTCAAACATAAAACAAAAGAATGGCTGTACCTGCTTATTGGAATGCTGGCATTGCCATCAGGTTATTTATTACTGCATCTTGAAACAAGATTTATCTGGGCAACATCTTTTATCTTTTTAATTGCCGGGACATTGTTAATGCAACAATTGTTTCTGCAAGTGCAAATAAAAAAATGGCAACGCTTGCTTGTCTGGTTATTTTTCTTTGGAAGCTTTTTGCTTGAACCGATTAATCAACTAAAGGATCAAGCCTTTCATGATAAGGATATTTTTGATACAGCAGAACGGATGAAGCAAAAACAGATCAATGGAAAATTTACATCTAACACACAGGTAGGCGAATGCATGGTGTTTGCTTATCTAACAAGAAGTCAATATTACGCCATTACGAAACCAACTTATTACACTAAGGAATTACTGACGGAGATCAGTCAACATAATGTCAGGTATTATTTTTTTTATTATTCTACTCAACAGGAGAAAGAAGCTTTCCTCAATGGTGAAATAGCAAAAGCAGCAACAAAGCAGGTTGAGTTAGAACCGGGCTTGCTTGTTTTCAGCTTTTACTAATACACGTTTGTAAAGCTGTAAAAAGTTGCCATTTCGAAAAGCTGCTAACCAGTATTTAACTATCTTAGCGGCGCTTTAATACGGATCTTGATCCGTCTTTTTTCAACTACTATTAATATTTAATTATGAGCAAGTACAGAGCCGGCGTCCTTTTTGGTGAAGAACTCGAGGCATTATTGAAAGATGCAAAAGACAACCAGTTTGCACTCCCCGCAGTAAATACAACCGGTACAAATACAATCAACGCAACGCTTGAAGCCGCAGCGAAAGTA
>JAKFCI010000417.1:0-8869 GCA_036676725.1 Chitinophagaceae bacterium | reverse complement strand
CTTTGTTACTTCTTCTGATGGTTGTGTTGATTGGGGATCTTTTCCTGTAGCTACAATTATGGTCTCTCTTTGAGAAGGATAATTTTCTAATAATAATTTTTTCAATTCAGCAGCTTTAGCTGCATTACCTAATTTGTTATAACTATAGTATGCTTGTCCCACCACTTCTGCCGAAGGCATTTCAGGAAAACGTCTTCTTAGTTCTTCATATGTTTCCGTTACTGACTGATAATCTTCTAACTCATTCAAATACATACCAATCAATGAAATCAGGGAGCGCTTAATACTGTCATTGGAAACTTTTAATGCTTCGGGTGTTAGCGGAAGCCGGGCTAAAAAAACGTCGTAAGAAATTGGCCCCTCTGCATCAGCAAACAATGCAGTATCTACAGGACGACCACTATTGGTCAATTCATTTTTTCTTAATTCTGCAGCTACGTCCGAAAAACGACGCCAGTTATCAACGTTAGGTCTTGTGCCCCATACTTGTTTAAAAGTGGCAGCACCGGATGATTTCAACGTTTTATTATAAAAATACCATTCACCTTTTTTTTGATCTGAAGTAAACGGATCCGGTATTTCACCTGGCTTTTTGCTTGTTTTTACAACATCTTCCTCTTTCAATCCTTGCTGACGGCGCATTTGGCGAACTAATCGTTTTATATAATCTGTTCTTTCATTTTCAGGTAATAATGCAATGCGTTGTAAACTATCCTGTCTTTCAACAATATTTATATGAGCTACAATTCCTGATAAAATTTCCCTACGTTCTGAAATGCGCTCTGCATCAGCGGTAGGCAGGTTTTCAATTTTTATGCTGTCATAAAAAGAAACAGCATTTTTGTAATCATGCCGATCGTATGAAAGGTCTGCTAATTGCAAATAAGCCCTGTTACTTGCTTGTACATCTTCGGTTTTGTATTTCGATGCCATCATCAGGTATTCCTGCGCCTTACCAAAATTTCCTCTTTCTAATTCCATTTGAGCTGCCATCGAATAAATGGCATCCCGGTATTCTTCGTACTTATCTTTTTTGGCCATTTTAATCAGGTCGGCAATGTTGCGGTCAATGGCTTCGTTTTCTTCTCCTTCTTTATTACTGCGAATTAAATTTAACCGGGCATAAATATCCATTACAGGATCAGTAGTATGCCCAATTGATTTAGTATAATAATCTTTTGCCTGTTCAAATAAATTGGAGCGTTCAAACAATTGTGCAGCCAGGTATTCCCAGCGGGCACGTTCCTGTTTAGTTTTTGCTTCGCCCAATGCATTTATTAAATGATGTGCAGAACTATCCCAAATCTTTTGCTTGTAAAACCAATAAGCCTGTACTTCTTCCAAAGCACCTTTAAGTCGTTCTGGGAAAACAGGATCATTTTTTAAAGTAGCGATCAAACTTCCTGCCTCTGGAATAGCACCTTGTTGAATCATTGTGCGCACCTGCCAAATAAAGGCATCATTGCGGCTGGGTGGTTCTGATAATATTTTTTTCGGCAGGCTCCTATTTTCTTCTGTTGCAATACTGGTGGCTTTATTGCCATCCATGCTACTTCCTATATATCTATAAAAACCATCTTTTTCTTTTTCAGCAAATGCGTAATTAATGAACTGGAACATTTGATAAGCAGAATCGTATTGCTGCTTTAAATAATAAGATGCACCCCAAAGCATATACATATTATCAACCCAGTCGTTGCGAAGATCGTGTAAAACAATAGCAGTCTTTGATTTTGCAATAACAGAATCAAGCAAAGCACTATCAGCTGCAGTAACATCTAATGAATAATTATAAAAAGGAAGCAAGGAGGCATAATCTTCCTTTTGTGCAGATTTTGCCCGATCAATAATTTCGTTAAGCTTGGTATTTGCGTTAAAAAAATAATTGTAATGGGTGGTCATGTTTTGCAAAAAGCGCTTATGTGCTTTTAGTTTTTTGTCCCCGGTTTTTTCGGCCTTCAATTCCCGGTTATCGTAAGGTTCGGGCTTTTTAATATCAAGGTCGAAACCTAATTGCGCATGCAACGATTGGGCAACCATTAAACAGGTAAGAAAACAAAAGGCATGAAGAATATGGCGGTTTATTTTCATTTCAGGAGCGCAATCTAAAGGACTATTAACTGATTTTCAAACATTTTAGTATAAAAGATAGGATAATATTTAACTCCAAGTAGCTGCTTGAGTTACCTTTAGCCCTCAATTATTGTGAATGGTTAAATTGGATGCGGGCAATACATTAAAAAGATTTCGCAACAGGTATCGCCTGGTGGTAATGAACGATGATACGTACGAAGAAGTAGTAACATTCCGCCTTTCACGTATGAGTGTTTACATAGCTTTCAGTACCATTTTTGTCTTATTAATAGGATTAACCGTGGCTTTAATTGTATTTACGCCGCTTAAGTATTATATTCCGGGTTACGGAAATGCCGGCATGGGCCGGGAGTACCGGCAATTGAAATATGTAACTGATTCTTTAGAGAAGCAAGTGCATTACCAAACGCAATACATCAACGATGTAAAAAAAGTTTTGGGAGGCGGTGTTGCAGATTTAGACACCACCCAATTGCAATTACCGAAAGATGAATTTTCGAATGATTAGATCTTTAAAACCAATATACTATGTTCAAAGAAAAAACCACGCAAAGCGAACGCTTTGCACCTACCAATGCCACACTTATTAGTGCCGGTACCGTTTTAACAGGTGATGTAACCAGCGATAGCGACCTGAGAATAGACGGGACAATTAAAGGAAATGTTATTTGCAAAGCCAAGATCATAATTGGAGAAACTGGTTATGTTGAAGGAAATATTGACGGTCAAAATGCAGATATTACCGGGAAAGTTTTAGGCAGCCTGGCTATAAAAGATTTGTTGCAACTGAAAAATAATGGAAATATACAAGGCAATATTGCAGCAGGTAAATTACAAATAGACCCTACCGCCACTTTTAATGGTCAATGCCAGATGGGCACAGTGGCGAATATTGTGAAAATGAGCGCAGATGAACACGAACTCCAGGCAAAAGCAAAGTAATAATAATTCAGACGTTCTTCGTTATGCGGGGCTAGGTGCCCAGATATTTGTTTCTTTGGGCATTGCAGTATTTGCAGGCTACAAAACAGATAAATGGCTGGACACCCCTTTTCCTTTGCTGGTATGGCTGTTACCCTTTTTAGTTTTAAGCCTGATGATCTACAAGTTGATAAAAGAAACATCAAAACGAAAGAATTCTAATGCAAACAAGTAAGCAGAAAGCCTTTGTACCTATTTTACTTTTTTTCGTTGTGTTGAATGCCCTGTTTATTGTGGGCAGAACTACGCTTGAGAATTGGGGCGCCAACCAGCAGGTTTTGATCCTGGGGAATGCATTGCTTTTTATGATTACCATTATTTCATTTTGGATGGGATCAAGAGGTGTAAAAAGTTCAAACCCGCATGCTTTTGTGCGCAGTGTTTATTCAGGTATGATGGTAAAGCTATTCATCTGCATCATTGCCGCTTTTATTTACATTGCTGCCTATAAAAAAGATTTGAATAAGCCTGCATTTTTTACTTTGATGGGTTTATACCTTGTTTATACTTTTATCGAGGTTTCTGCTTTAACAAAGATGCTTAAGCAAAAGGCAAATGGCTAAGAAAGAAGCGCCGATCGATCGTTTGCAAGATTTTCTTCCGCCCGGCACTTATGAGGCTGTGCTGCACTACCTGCAACAATACAAGGTTCACCTAACGGTTGCGCGGGAACGTAAAAGTATTTTGGGCGATTACCGTCATCGAACCCCAGGTAAAAATCATCGAATAAGTGTTAATGGCACTTTAAATCAATATGCATTTTTAATAACGCTCATACACGAACTGGCCCACCTCTTACAATTTGAACAATACGGCAATAAAGTTTTTGCACACGGGCGGGAATGGAAAACCATTTTCGGAAAATTGTTGGCCCAATTTATTCAAAATGATATTTTCCCTGCAGATATTAAAGCTGCATTGATCCGCTCAATTAACAACCCCGCTGCCAGTAGTTGTGCAGATGTTGTATTGCTGCGTGTATTAAAAAACTACGACACAAAAGCTGCGCATTTAAAAATGGTAGAAGATTTACCAGATAACTGTTTGTTTAAAACCGGTGATGGAAGAATTTTTAAAAAAGGCCAACAATTAAGAAAACGGTTTAAGTGTGAAGAAGTTAATACCAAACGGCTATATTTATTTAGTCCTGTTTACGAAGTAGAGCAAATTATATAACCTTACTTCTAATTCATATATTAAAATATGGAATGGTTTACAACTCTTTCAGCATCCAGAGATCGCACCCAAAATGACCGGTGTTACCCATTGGTGCATTTATATATTTAAAACCAAAATGCTCATAGGTTTTTAAAGCCTGTTTTAATTCGGGCATTGTTTCCAGGTATACATACTTATAATTCATTTCTTTAGCCGCATCTAAGCTTTTTTGTATCAGCAACCTGCCCAGGCCAAGACCTCTTGCGTTTGCCAGCAGGTACATTTTCACTAATTCACAGGTGTCCTGTGGCAAACCTTCTGTATGAAAAATGCCGCCGCCACCAACAACTTGTCCCTTATATACTGCTACATGGTAAACAGAACCCGGAGTTTTAAAAAGCGTATACAGATCATCGGTAGTAGGGTCAAAATAAACGGTGCCGGGTTTATCAGCGCCAAATTCTTTTAGTGTCGTCCGGATCACATGCGCTAGCGCTTTGTTGTCTTCCGGCATAATTGGCCGGATCGTTATTTGGTCAAGTTCAGTTGGCATTAAGGTTCTTTAAAAGGCAAAAATATTGGTTGTGCCTTAGATGGCTAAATTAATTACATTTATAGTACTGAATTCAGCTGTTTATCACACCCCTGTTGGAATACTTCTCCCGAATTGATCTTAGACCCTCGAACATTTTTCTAAACCTATGAAATTGGTTTTGGTTTGAAAATAACTTGAATATTTTTTGTCCGATAAAATATTGCGAACATCATATTTATAACCATTCTAACCTTAAATTTTATGCAAGTTGAACCTCCAAAAACCGTAACAATTTATGCGAGTCGAAAGGGCAATTCAGACAAATTAAAACTTAGAAACAGTCTTGCTGAGGATGGAAGTGAGGATAGTGATTTTAAAACGGATGTGGGCCCCGGGGATACAATACAATGGGAGCTTGATGCAGATAGTGGACTACAATCGCTTGAGGAAATTGAAAAAGTAATTGAAGGGGATGATTGTTATGTAAAAGGAGCAGTTGACCTGTTAGATGGGAAACCTAAAAAAAGTGAAGGAGGTTTGAAAGGAAAGATCGTTGAGCAATCCCCAGGAAAAGGAAAATTTGAAAAATATAAAATTGCTTTTAAAGTACCGGGTGATGACAAAATTTTTTGGCATGATCCTAAAATACAAATGAATGCCTGAATTGATGATAGGAAACGGAGCCCGGCACACTCCGTTGATCCAAAAATTCAAATTAATAGATAAACAATAAATATGTACTCAAATAGAAAAGCTTATTATTTTTTGATAGGCTTTTTTTGTTTGTTATCGCAAGCAATTTTTGGGCAGGATCAGAAGATTGCTGATAGCCTGGCTAAAATTTATCGTGCCAACACATTGACAGGTGTAGCAAAATTAGAGTTGCTGAGAAACTTGTCATTCAACGAGGTTAGCGACCTTAACCTTGCATTAAAATATGCCGAGGAATTAATCAACTTATCAAACCAGGCCGGGAATAATTTATACCTGCACAGGGGTTATTTTCAAAAAGGAAATAAAAAGAGATTACTAGGAAATTTGGAAGAAGCCTTAGAGGCATATATTAAAAGTGGGGAAGCAGCGCAAAAAGCAAAGTTTATTTCGGGAGAAGGTACGGCTTACAGCGCCATAGCCGATGTTTATTCAATATCAAACAATCACAACAACGCGAAACTTTACTACACCAAAGCAATTACAACCCTCCGCAAATCAAATGATTCTGTTGCTTTAGGCTCGGCTATTTTAAATGCAGGCGATGAATTTCTAAACACCAGGATTTATGATTCGGCACTTTTATTTTTTAATGAATCTGAAAATATTTTTCAAAAAACAGATTATACAATTGGCAAAGCCTATAGCCTGGGAAATAAAGGAATGGTATACGCCAACCTGGGACAAGATAATCTTGCTGAGAAAAACATAAATGAAGCCATCAGGATATTAGAAGAGTTAAAAGACTATTACCCCATATGTGTCTACCTGATTTCAATGTCGGATATCTACCTGGGAAAAAATGATGAAAATACTGCATTGAATTATGCGCATCGAAGCCTGCAATTGGCACAGCAGCATGGACTTAAAGAGCAAATTAGTGATGCCAATCTCAAACTATCTCAGCTTTATGAAAGACTAGGAAACGAAGGTGAATCATTGATCTATTATAAAAATCACATTGCTTATAGGGACAGCGTTAATAATATTTTATCTGTACAAAAATTGGCTGACCTCCGTACCGATTTTGAAGTCTCCCAAAAACAAGCAGAAGTGGACCTGTTAAACCAGGAAAAAAGAAACCAACGCATTAAAGTTCTAGGCCTGGGTATCATCCTCTGTTTGTTTACAATTTTGTTAGGCACTTTATACTGGTACTACCGAACTATTTCAAAAGAAAAGAAAAGATCGGAGCATCTTTTACTTAACATTTTACCGGCGGAAACAGCAAAAGAATTAAAGAAAAACGGCAAAGTAAATGCCGTCAAATTTGAACAGGTAACCGTTTTGTTCACAGACTTTGTAGAATTTTCCAAGTACGCGGAAAAAGAAGAACCGGAACAATTAGTCAAAAGCATTGATTTTTATTTTAAAGGATTTGACGAGATCACCACAAAATATGGTTTAGAGAAAATTAAAACCATTGGTGATTCATACATGTGTGCATGCGGGCTTCCAACCGCCAATACAGCGCATGCAAGAAACGTGATTAAGGCAGCAAAAGAAATGATTGAACTGGTAAGAAACGAGTTGAAGGCCACTGATGGTTTAAATCATTTTCACACCAGGATTGGTGTACATACCGGGCCTGTAGTGGCGGGTATCGTTGGTATAAAAAAATGGCAGTACGATATCTGGGGCGATACGGTAAACATTGCTTCCCGCATGGAATCTATGTCACAACCTGGCAGGATTAATATTTCGGAAACCACCTGGAACCTGGTTAAGGACGAATTTCCTTGTGAATACCGTGGGGAAATTGAAGTAAAGAATCGCGGAATATTAAAAATGTATTTCTTATCTCAATAATCAATCGACAATGTTCTTGCTGGGTTGCTTTATACGCCGGGTTGCTTATTACGGTCAATATATTTATTGACGGCTATCATAAAACATATTTAAAAGAAATTTAAACTTGTTTAAAAATAGAAGCTCATGAAAAAGATCATTGGTTTTATTTCCGTAATACTAATCTCTTCTTTCTTTTTACCGCAGGCGTCAAATGCACAACAGTATAAATTAAAGCAGGTGGTCAATATGATGAACATGAAAATGGAATCTACCATTTACGTAAAAGGCATGCGTAAACGCACCGAAGGTGGAGGTATGATGGGAATGGGTGCCAACCTTGCCACCATTGAACAATGCGACCTTAAAAGGACAATACAACTAAATGATAAAAAGAAATTGTACTTCATTCAACCATTTGCGCAAATAGAAGATGAAGACTTAAATGATAAAAAACCATTACCAGCCAAACAAAAAAATGGCGTTACAAAAAAAGGCGGTGTCATTACCATGTGGTATAATATTACAGATACAGGAGAACGAAAAAAAATGTATGGCTTTACTGCCCGCCATATATGGACATCGCAAAAAATAAAACCTTCTGCCGATGCTTGTACCATGAAAGACAGCATGCTGATAAAAACAGATGGCTGGTATATTGACTTGCCGGAGTTTAACTGCCCAATGACCAATAAGCCGTATAGAGGTTATGGCGATGGAGGCGCACAACCGGAATGCATTGATCGTTTTGTAACGCATAGTAGTGGCAAAGGAAAGCTTGGTTTCCCGTTAAAACTAACTACAACCATGATCATGGGTGATAAAACAGAAGTAACAACTTCTATTGAAACAATTGAATTTTCAACCATCAAATTAGACTCAATGCTTTTTGTTATACCGCCCGGCTACCAATTAGCAAAAAGCCCCGAAGAATTGCAGGATAAAATGGACATGGATGAAATGATGAAGTCAATGAACCAAAAACCAACTAACGAACCAGTTGTAAATGAAGAAAAAAAAGCAGGCATTATTCGCATTGGTGTTTACGAACCAACAGGAAATACAGAGGTCCATTCAGGCGTGTTACAAAAGCAAATGGTAAATGTGCTTAATAACAGCAAAATAGAAGCAGTAAGTGTAAGCAGCGATGAAGAAGCCCGTAAGTTGAATTGTGATTACACACTCAATTCTGAATTTGAAAATATTAAACCGGCATCAAAAGTTGGCGGCATTTTAAAAGCCATAAAAAATGCGGACCCAAATGCCGTAACAGCATATAATATTGAAGTAAATCTTACACTTAAAAATTTAAAGGATGCTTCAGTAAAAACCCAGCAAACCGTTGCCGGAAAATATGATGGCAGAATTGATCATGCAGCTGGCCAGGCACTAGATGATGGATGTGAAAAAGTTATAAAAGTATTGCGGTAGGACAACTTTGGCTAAAGGATAAAAATTGGAGGTGTAAAAAAGCTGAAATAATAACTAATGTACAAGAGTGCGACGCAACAGAAGTAAAATAGTATTGATTCGGCTGGTTACCTAAAAAAAATGCCCGGTCAAGCGACCAGGCATTTACTATTAAGTTGGAGAATTTAGGCT
>JAKFCI010000416.1:0-9925 GCA_036676725.1 Chitinophagaceae bacterium | reverse complement strand
CTTTCGTGTTCCAATTCGTGGTAATCACCTACTGTATTATTTTCCGCAATAGAGCCGCGGCGGTGAATAATGCCTGCTTCAAAAAGCATACTCTCGGCAAGCGTGGTTTTGCCGGACCCGGCGTGGCCCAGCAAAACAATATTTTTTACATGTGAAGTATCAAATTCGACTGACATATATTATTATTTAATATTAGGCAATAAGAAGTCATTACACATTTTACACGTGTATCAATACATATATTTAAAAACGTATGATCAGGTTGTACTATTAATGAATTTTTTAAATTCATCACGCAATCCTTGTAAAGTGTTTTCTAATATGATGAACTCTTCTAATAAGCGTTCATGTTCAACGTATGTTTCTTCTTTTAAATGTTTTTCCGATGCAAATTCCGACTGCATCTTTCGCTCGTGGGCTTTGATTTTTTGCTTGAGGTCGTGGATGTTAATGAGCTGGATGTGAAATTGGTTGTGAAAGTGTTCTACGTCTTGAAACTGTTGCTTGGTGAGGGTTTTACAAGAGTTCTGCAGCAACTTTTTGTCCTCGGTAAATTCGTCGCGATAGTTTCTTAATGTCTGCCGCCAGTCTGCAGTTTCGGCGGACAGCTGTGGGATGTCTGTCTGAACCATGGAAGTAACTTTTTGAGGTTATTAAATAAAAGATCTCTTCCATTTTCAGGGGGTGCGGGTCGCATGTTAAATTTAAAACTCTTCGATAAGAAAAGAAAATATTTGTTTTAATGATTTACTGGTAAATTCTCTTTGCTGCTGCTATATTTGCGCCGCATGATCGCCCAATCCACCATACAACAAATTCTGTCCCGTATTGATATAATTGACGTGGTTGGCAATTTTGTAAAATTAAAAAAGCGAGGTGCCAATTACCTTGGTAATTGTCCTTTTCACAACGAAAGAACACCATCTTTTACTGTTTCCCCATCAAAAGAAATATATAAATGCTTTGGCTGCGGCAAAAGCGGCAATTCTATTTCTTTTATAATGGAGCATGAAAAATTTTCGTATGTAGAAGCCTTGCGCTGGCTGGCAACACGTTATAATATTGATGTAGAAGAAACACTTGCTTCGCCGGAAGTAATACAACAACAGCAAACTGCTGAAAGTCTTCACATTATAAACCAGTTTGCACAAAAGTTTTACGAAGCCCAATTATTTGATACGGAAGAAGGAAGAGATATTGGATTGTCTTATTTAAAGCAAAGAGGTTTTACCGAAACAGCTATCAAAAAATTTGGAATTGGTTATGCCCCCGATAAGAGAGATCTTTTTGCAAATGCAGCAATAAAAAACCAATTCAACAGGGACTTATTGCAAAAGTCGGGTTTGCTCGTTATTCGCAACGATCAATTGATCGATAATTACCGCGACCGGATCATTTTCCCGGTGCATAATAACAGCGGAAAAGTAATTGGTTTCGGTGCCCGGTTAATTAAGAGCAATGACAAAGCACCGAAATATATTAACACGCCGGAAAACGAATTATATATAAAAAGTAAAATCCTCTACGGAACTTATTTTGCCCGCCATGCCATTGATAAAGCAGATGAATGTTTTTTGGTAGAAGGTTACACCGACGTTCTTTCGTTACACCAGGCAGGCATTGAAAATGTTGTGGCAAGTGGGGGAACATCGTTAACGCTTGACCAGTTAAGACTTGTAAAGAAGTATACAAAAAATCTAACCATTATTTACGATGGCGATGCTGCCGGTGTGAAAGCTGCATTGCGTGGTTTGGATATGGCGCTGGAAGAGGGTTTGAATGTAAAGCTTGTATTAATTCCAGATAAAGAAGATCCGGATAGTTATTTACAAAAATTAGGTACAGTTGCTTTTAAGGCTTTTGTAGAACAACATAAAAAAGATTTTGTTCTTTTTCAATTAGAAGTGTCGTTAAAAGATGCTTTAAATGATGCATCAAAAAAAGCGGAAGTTGTCAACCAGGTTGCAGAAACCATTTCTAAAATTGACCGGACTGAAGATTTTTCAAAACAGCAGGATTACATCAGGCAGTGCTCGCAAATATTAAAAATAGATGAAACCGGTTTTACCAATTTGGTAAACAAATTTATTCGCAACAGGATTTCAACGGTTGAAAATAAATTGCCTTTTGCAGAAGCAAAATACCTGGAGGAAAATGCAAAGCAAGGCGAGCAAACTGATTTTGATGACAATACTTTCAACTTATTGTACCGCGATGAATTACAAGAGCGGGAAATTGCGCGGGTTTTATTAGAACATGGAATGAAACCCTGGGAAGGTTCGGAAAGTATTGCAGATCATATTTTATCGGAATTGCCTGAAGAAGAATTATTTCAAAGCGAAGCAGTCCTCAACTTTATTCATTCCTATAAAAAGGTATTTGAGCAGCAACATAAGGTTGATAAGAATTATTTTATTTACCATACCGATCCAGCATTGAGTACATTAACTGTTTCTCTATTGTATTTCCCTTACGAGCAAAGCAATAGATGGAAAGATGATTACAACCAGTCAACAGGCTATCAAAAAAAATTATTTGAACAGGATTACAAAAGTTTTTTAAATGTTTTGCATTCCGATAATAAAAGTGAATTAGGTAATTACTTAAAAACACATAAGGACAATACGCATGAAGAGGTAGAATCTGCCATTAGCTACTTAAAATTGCGTAAGATCAAAAAAATGCTTTTGCAAAACCAGGTGGATATGGAACATGCCGAGCCTTCGAAATTGTCAACTTTTATTTTAACCCACCAGCATTTGAAACAAATGGAAATCGAATTAACAAAAAAAGTGGGAACCGTTGTTATCCGGTAAAGTCTTTTAATACATAAGTTTAGCGAATATTAAATTATACATTTAAATTTATGTTTACTTTCAACAGCATAGCAATACCTAAATAGTTTATTAATAAAGTATACATGAAATTTATAGCGAGCATATTTTTATTTATCTTATTCATTACAATTGGCGCAACAGCTTGTAAAAAAGGATCAACTCCAAAACCTCCAACAGCTACCGAAGAAAATCTTGTTATTGCAATTGACCCGGACCCGGGCGCAACAACTATTAAAGCATTCGGCACTACTTATGATTTTAAAGTGATCATACAAAGCAAGATGCCTGCCAATGGCGTTAGCATAAATATTACTTACCGTAAAGATGCTGATAACACTGTGATCTCTTCTCAAACTTTGGAGAGTAGTACAACGCCTGTAAGTGTGACCATTAATAATATAACTGCCGAAGTGGGAACTGTTACTGTGACAGTAACATCCAAAAGTAAAGGCACAAATACTGCTACCAAATCTTTTAAGCTGGTTAAAAAAGTGTAATCACCAAAAAGTTATTTGATCCACTTTAGACCAATTGTTGCAAAATAATTTCTGCAAGGTGCAGGATTGTAATAACGACCGCCAAAACCATTTACATCATTGCCTAGGCTATAGGTTTCATCTAATAAATTATCTGCGCCAAGGCTCAATACAATTAGAATATTTTCTTTAAATTTTTGTTGAAAACCAATTTTGGCTGCTACCAGGTGGTAACTTTCTGCATAGACTGCATTCGCATCGTTCAAGGGAATTTTGCCTGTAAATAAATAAGATATTGTAGAAGAAAAACCATGCTTTAACTGTAGGTTAAAACCGCTTGAAATGGTGTGTGGCGCAATGCCTGGTAAATATTTCCCGGAGAAATTATTGGTATCTTTTACAAAATCAATGTATTTAAAATGGTGGTAGGTATGGCTTAACCATAAACTACTTTTCTCAATAGATTGAACTGATTGAAATAGGGCATAAGTAAAACTAGATTCAACGCCACGTTGGTTTGTTTTTCCAGCATTTAAAAAAAAGCTGCCCCCGGCTGCATCACGTCTTTGTACAATGGTGTTCTTTAATTGGAATAGAAAAGCATTGATATCCACTTCCAGCTTATTAAAAAAGGTGGCCCGGAAACCCAGGTCATAATTAATACCATTTTCAGCAGCCAATTGTAAATTTATGGCGCCTCCACTTGGCAATAATTCTTCAGTAGTGGGCGGCGAAAAACCTTTTGAAATACTTGAATAGATATTGATATTTTTTATTTCTTTGGAAATGGCAAATCGTGGCGCAAGGATATTATTAAAACTTCTTTTTTGCCGGCCATTTGGAGATGGGATGTATCGTTCAAAACCAACATTTAAATCATTTAGGCTGGCACCCGCAACAATATTAAAAATCTTTGTTTTTAAGGTTGCTTGTGCAAATAATAAGGACTGACGATTTTCGATTTCATCATAAGTACGTATGCTATCTGCCGTACCAGAAACGTTTTTATGAATACTAATATTTGTAAATCCTTTTTGCCATTCAGCGCCTGCGTCAATATTTAGTTGCCATTGTTCTTTAACCTTGGTGTATTTGATAACTGTTCTTCCGCCAAAATGCGGTTGTGTACTTCTTTCCGCCGCCTGGATGTTTGGATTTAATAACCGGGTGTAGGCACCGTATAAAACTGTTTTGTTTTGAAAGTTTTCATGCAATTGTTGGGTGTAGGAAGCGCCAGCAATAAATGTTTTTTGTTGAACACGAGCATTTGCAGCTTCTGCGCCGGGAAAGAAAGCATTGCCGGGCCTTGCTGATCTTGGATTGGTTTGAAATTCTTTAAAAGTTAAGCCACCGGGTGTTTCATAAAATAGATCTCCGTAAATAAATGTGGTTTTTAATTGGTTCTTTTCACCTAAATGAAAACTTCCCGACCAACTGAAAACGTTTCTTTTTAATTCGGAATGATTACGGTAACCATTATTATTTTGATATTGGTAACCTATTTTACTGGTATATCTTTCTCCGCTTGTTGTAACTGCACCATAAATATTCTGTGCACCAAAACTGCCTGCTGTATATTCAACTTCCAAACCAGTTTTATCGTTTTCATTCAGTCCATCAATTAATAGTACACCACCGGTTCCAGCACCATACAAGCTACTTCCGGGACCTTTTATGATCTCTAAGGAGTTGAAATTATAATATCCTAACTGGTTTATAAATGTTTGTCCACCCGGGTTGGTATAAGGCAGATCATTATAATAAACTTTTACATTACGAACGCCGAAAGGAGAACGTAACGAGCTACCGCGGATATTAAACCGGTAACTTCCCGGGGAACGTTCTTCCATGCGAACTCCCGGGCTTGTATTCATTGCAGAAATGATGGAAGCCGAACCAAACCCATTCAATACATTTTTACTTATAAAATTGATAGCGGCAGGAATTTCTTTCAGTCTTACATTTTGTTCATAAGCTTTAATAATTACTTCTTCCAATTCAATTTCTTTCAAAGTGTCAATGCCTGTTTGGGCTAAATTATTTGTAGAAAAAAATAGACTAACCAGGAAAATAAAAAACTTAGGATAAAGTTGTGAAGACCTGAATTTCGATGGCATAATATCTGTAGAACCCATTGTTGTAACACAAATATTCATTTAAAATTTTATTCTATGCCAGGTAGAGGAGATAATAATAAAAAAGGTACATCAGGACAGGGAAGTAGTAACCAAAGTGGGCAAGGATTTGAGGCAACCCCTGATCGCCAAAAAGCAAATCATGGCCAACAAACGGGCGGAAGCCGTTCTGAAGAACAAAGTAAACAACAAGAACAAGAAAGCAACAGAAACACAAGTTCCAACAAAGAAAAGAGGTAATTAATCAAGTCTACTTTTTTTCAGCCACCTTCGGGTGGCTTTTAAATAAATTATAAAAATTGAAATTCGTAGCTATCTCTGATACACATTGCCGGCATCTGAATATAAAACTTCCAAAAGGCGATGTATTGCTACATGCAGGCGATATTACATACAAAGGAAAAAAAGACGAAACGGATGACTTTTTAAATTGGTTTGCAAAACTTCCATTCAAGCACAAAATATTTATTGCTGGCAACCACGATTTTTATTTAGAAAAAGAAAAATTCGCCAACATTCAATCTATAATTCCGGAAGGGGTTATTTATTTAAATGATAGTGAAGTTGTAGTCGATGGAATCAAAATTTGGGGTTCGCCGGTAACACCCTGGTTCTTTAATTGGGCTTTTAACCGTAAACGTGGAAAGGAAATTAAAAAACATTGGGACATGATTCCTGCTGACACGGATATAATTCTTACCCATGGTCCAGCTTATGGAATTTTAGATACCGTGTTGAATAATACAAACGCAGGTTGCAAAGATCTCTTAAACACAATTGAAAAAATTAAACCCAAAGCACATGTATTTGGGCATATTCATGAAAGCTACGGCGCTGCAAAGCTTAAAGGCACACACTTTATTAATGCCAGCGTTTTAAATGAATCTTACGAATTAATAAACAAGCCCATCGTGTTTGATATTTAATAAGAATAAAATTTCAATCACCTTATTGCTAATATTTAATTTGTAAATTCATGGAAAGGCAATTATTCAATTACCTGTAAATTTTCTACTACAAATAAAATCAAATTTTATGGCCATTAAATGGAAAGTAGATCCTGCACACAGTGAATTTCAATTTAAGGTCAAACACCTTATGATCACCACTGTTACCGGGTACTTTAAACAATTTGATTTAGAAGTTGAAACAGAAACCGACGATTTTAATACTACTAAAAAAATTGAATTTACTGCAGATATAGATTCAATTGATACCAACAATCCACAACGCGATGAACATTTAAAATCTGCAGATTTTTTTAATGCAGAGGAACACAGCCAATTAAAATTTATAGGAAAAAAATACGAGAGTAGTGGAGATGAGGCAACCCTTCATGGTGACCTGACCATTCGAGGAGTTACAAAGCCAATTAAATTGCATGTTGAATATGGTGGAATTGTTGTAGATCCTTACGGGCAGACAAAAGCAGGATTTACTGTGACAGGTAAAATAAGCCGCAAAGAATTTGGCTTATTATGGAATGCAATTACAGAAGCAGGGCAGGTTGTCGCCAGCGATGAGATTCGAATTAATTGCGAAGTGCAATTAATAAAACAACCATAAATAATTTAGAACCATAAAAAATGCAACAGAATACAGCGTGATTTATTTGGTAGTGAATAAGTTTTATTGCAAACGCAAAAATGAGTCTTGTTATGACAGTTGAACAAATTGAAAGATTTTTAGAAAACGAAACCATCCCACCAGGAAAAATTATTCGATTTGAATTGAAAAAAAGAAACCCTGTCCGTGGGCTTATTGTTAAGGGTCGCGACTATGATGATTTGAAAGCTAAAAATTTCTGGCGTATTGTTACACAAGTTCACCTTGCCAATTACCAGAAAACCCAGGATATCAATCTTGCAAAAATTTTCAATGGAAGTGATTTTGCAAAATTGTCACTCGTACCAAATAAAGCTGAAGAACCCGAAGAACCTGCGGAAACTTCTAATTAAAAATTTTGCTTTTTATTTTTTGTTTGGCAACAATTTCTGAAATGATCTTTTCAGCATGTTCCCTGGAATTTTCAATAAATAAACGGTGGGTATTCATTCCGCCGCAGATAACGCCTGCCAAATAAATATTGGGTTGATTGGTCTCATGTGTTTCTTCATTGTAGGTTGGTTTTCTCACATCATCATTTGTTAGTTGCACACCCATCTTTTCTAAAAACTGCAGGTTAGGCTGGTAACCGGTCATTGCCAAAACCCAATCATTTTCAATAGTGATTAATCCATCCGGCGTTTGAATATCAATTTCTTTTTCGCGGATAGCAGCAATACTTGAATTAAAGTAAGCTTTTATCGATCCTTCTTTGATCCGGTTTTCTATATCAGGTCGTACCCAGTACTTTACTCTTTCTCCAATCTGTCCTTGCCGAATGATCATTGTAACATTTGCGCCTTTTCTCCATGTTTCAAGAGCTGCATCAACAGCCGAATTGTTGGCACCAACAACTGCTACTTTTTGACAGGCATAAAAATGCGGGTCGTTATAATAATGTTTGACCTTGGGTCGTTCTTCGCCCGGTACATTTAATAAATAAGGAATATCGTAAAAACCTGTGGCAATAATAATGTTAGTTGTTGTGTATGTTGCCTTGTTGGTATTGACGCGATAAACAATTTCATTTTCATTTTGGTTTTCTAATTTATCAACTGATATCACTTCTTCAAATAAATGGATATTGATTTTTTGATCTTGCGCAACACGCCGGTAATATTCCAGGGCTTCGTTCCTGGTAGGTTTTGGATTGTTTGAAACGAAAGGCACATTTCCAATTTCTAATCTTTCCGAAGTGGAAAAGAAAGTCATGTTTACGGGGTAATTATAAATAGAATTTACAATTGTTCCTTTTTCCAGTATAAGGTAATCAATCCCTTTTTTCCTGGCTTCCAGGGCGCAAGCAATGCCTATCGGACCTCCACCTATAATGATCAATGTATAATTTTTGTCCATGATGTTTTTAATTCTTGATCATCTTACAAATGCTATCATTTTAAAAATATTTTTGATCCGCTCATCACTTCAATTGCAGAACCTTCAGCCAGGAATACAGAAGTCGGCTTAGCATCCAATGCTTCCACAAATTCATTTCCATAAAGTTTTTTGATGTTGACGTTCTTTTCAAAAGATTTTATTTCATGCACTTTCCATTTTGGATGCGCAACCTGGTAAACGCCTGTACAATTTGCATTGATGGTTGTATAGCCCCAATAATGTTCCGTAATAAATTCTTCTTCCGAACCTTCTATAATGTGATCATTTTCCTGTGCTGCAATTGCCTTTAAATAGTTCCATTCATTATTTACTTTCCATTGATAATTTACGTGAAGATCTTCATTAACCATTTCCCAGGAATGTTTCATTGGGTGTGTTGCATAATTTTCCCCGTATAAAGTATTTGCAATAAAGGTGATCATCCTTCGCGGAACGATTTCTTTCATAAATACAACACCGCGTTTCCAAATATCATTTTCTTTGTACCGAACATAAAACCGGAGATTAACTTCTTCGAATGTTGTATGAAAAGGGAAGGAGCGTCCCAGCACTTTTGTATTTTTAAATAAGAATCCAACAAGACTCACATAATGTACGCCGTTGAATTCATCTAATTCTGTATTGCACGGCAAATGCTTTTTTAAAATTGATGGATCGATAGCATAATTCGCCATTAATAAATTACGCCATTCGGCTGTAAGAAAGGGTTTTTTCATTTTGTACAAAACTAGGTAACTATATACCTTAAGGTATAACCCTATTGTTGCAATAATGTTTAATACAGCAAATCATTTCAACTTAAATAATTGAATGGAGCGTTCGATTGTTGTAAAATATGTTGCATCATTTAATCTCTTTACCTTTGCGCCTGCTAAAAATGCTGTATGATTAAAGAAGTTTATATCGTTTCTGCTGTCCGAACACCAATAGGAAGTTTCGGAGGTATTTTAAAAGATGTTCCTGCAACAAAATTAGGTGCCATTGCCATAAAAGCGGCTGTTGAAAAAGCAGGTATTCAACCCAGCCAGGTCAACGAAGTTTTAATGGGTTGCGTAATTCAAGCCAACCTGGGGCAAGCTCCTGCAAGGCAGGCGGCAAAATATGCCGGCTTACCCGACAACGTAGTTTGTACCACAATTAATAAAGTATGCGCAAGCGGTATGAAAGCCATTGCGATTGGTGCACAAAGTATTTTACTTGGCGATGCTGACATAGTGGTTGCCGGCGGCATGGAAAATATGAGCGCTGTTCCTTTTTATTCTGAAAATCTTAGGTGGGGAAATAAATACGGAAATTCAGTTTTGATTGACGGTCTTGCAAAAGACGGCTTAACAGATTGCTACAGCAATACGGCTATGGGTAATGCTGCAGATTTTTGCGCTAATGAAAACGTTATCAGCCGAGAAGACCAGGATGCATTTGCAATTGAAAGTTACAAACGCAGCCAGGCTGCCTGGGAGGCAGGTAAATTTGC
>JAKFCI010000415.1:0-5136 GCA_036676725.1 Chitinophagaceae bacterium | reverse complement strand
TTTTGCAGGTTGTAGAACTGCAAAGCAAGGATGCCCCGGTGCCAGTTACCAGGGACAAAAATTCAAAGCTTCCAAATTCACCTGGGATTAATTTTATGCATTGGCATGCAGGTTATTATTGGTCAATAGTACTTCGTTCTTCAATGGTAATCCTTTTTCAAAATCCGAAAAACTGTTTATCGTAGTTACTGCAATTTGTTCCAATGCTTCTCTTGTAAAAAAGCCTTGATGTGATGTGATCAAAACATTTGGGAAACTTATTAGTCTTAAAATGGAGTCGTCAAGGATAATGCTTTCCGATAAATCTTTGAAGAATAAATGTTCCTCTTGTTCATAAACGTCAATTCCCAAATAACCTAATCTTTCACTCTTTAATGCTTCAATTACATCGGCAGTATTAATGACAGCGCCCCGGCTGGTATTAATCAGCATGGCTCCTTTTTTCATGATCGACAACATGTTGCTGTTAATCAAATGATGCGTGCCTGGTGTAAGCGGGCAATGAAGCGAAACAATGTCCGCATTGCTCAATACTTCAGGCAGGGTTCTATATTCAACACCTTTTTCTTTTAAAATAAATGATTCATTTATATCGTAAGCAATGACCCTGCAACCAAAGCCAAGCATGATTTCGCAAAATTTGCTTCCTATTTGTCCTGTTCCTAAAACACCTACCGTTTTCCCGTTAAGATTAAAACCTAAAAGTTTTTCTAAGGAAAAATTGTTTTCCCTTATCCGGTTGTAGGCTTTGTGTGTTTTCCTGTTCAGGGTTAAAATAAGTGCTACTGCGTGTTCGGCAACGGCGTTTGGCGAATAAGCGGGCACCCTCACTACTTTGATCTTATTTTCCATTGCAGCGGCAATATCTACATTGTTCAAACCGGCACAACGCAAGGCAATTAACCTTATTCCATTTCCTGATAATTTTCTGATCGTTTCTCTATCCACTTTATCATTTACAAAAACACAAACTGCTTCGAACCCGATCGTTAAATTGGTGGTATTCGTATTTAAAAATTCATCAAAATAAATTAACTGGTGTTGGTTTTCAATATTGAATTTATCCAGGTATTCCCGGTCATAAGCCTTTGTATTAAATACGGCAATTTTCATTTTCTTGATTCAAATGATGCCAATTGTTTGGGGATTATCGTAGTTGTTTTATCCGAATTGATACGCCTTAAAAAATCCTTATTTAAAGTTATAAACTATTGTTGAAAAAGGAGGCTGCACACAAACCGTATGCAGATGCCGCACTTCATTGAAAAGAAAGTCAGGTACATGCTTGAATGGGGGACTGGCTGCTATATGATTAAATAATGTAATGCCATAGCGATAATGTATTGAATCCCTCGGGAGAATGTTATATTTGAGGTTTAGCCTATTTTAGAAACCCAGATGCAGGAACAAAATAAAATTTACGCCCCTATGATTTTACTGGCCGAAGATGACGAGGATGATAGAGAATTTATCAAAATTGCATTTAAAAAAGCTTCTTCAAAACATACAATTCATATTGCAGATAATGGACAAGAAGCATTAGACTATTTGTTTCATTTGCCCGAGGAAGATTTTCCTTGTCTTATTGTTTTGGATTTAAACATGCCCATTTTAAATGGCCTGCAAACTTTAGAAGTGTTGAATAGCAGGCCAAAGTTTAAGGGTATTCCCAAAGTTATATTTACTACTTCTGATTCTGATGAAGATAAGCTTCGTTGTCTTTCTAGAGGCGCATCTGACTACGTAGTAAAACCTTACAATATGACTGAAATAGTAAAAACAGTGGAGAAAATGTTATCCTACTGTGCTTAATAGCTTTATTCTAATAATTTCGACTTAGTCGCTTTTTCTACTTATACAAGCCGCCCTGAAATTTAAAAGAACATGACTATAAAGTTTGCCTGGCAAAATGATTAGGAAGTATTTCGGGGTTTTTAAACGCATTTGACCTTATCAAAAGAATTAAAAAGGGAAAAGTAATGGATATCAATAGTTTGATTAATAAGGCTAAAGAAATAGGACAGGAAGTAGCCTTAAAAGAATCCGTTGTCGCAGATAAAGAAGGTGTATGGGTATCGGCGAGCATGAATGCGATAAAAGAATCTGAACTTATTGGTTTAACCGTGCCAATTGATTGCGGCGGCCAGGGTCATGGATTATTTGCACTGGCAAGAACATGCGAAGAATTAGGCAAGGCCTATTCATCCGTTGGTTTAAGTTTTGGTATGCACTGTGTTGGTACGGCAGTAATTGCAACTAAGGCCACACAATGGCAAAAAGACAATTACCTGGTACCGATAGCGCAGGGTAAACATATTACTACGCTTGCTTTAAGCGAACCAGGAACAGGGGCGCATTTTTATATACCTCAGACTTCTTTACTTCCTATTTCGGATAATAATTTTTTGATAACCGGAGGCAAAACCTTTGTAACGAATGGGGGACATGCCGATTCTTATGTTTTATCTACAGTGGCAGCTACAGAAGATGCAAGCCCTGACCAGTTTTCCTGCGTTTTGGTAAATGAGGGAAGTGAAGGAATGCAATGGGGCAAAGCCTGGGATGGATTGGGCATGCGTGGTAATGCTTCTAAGGCTTTACAATTGAACAATGTTACTATCTCCGACAAACAAATTTTAGGCGAAAAGGGAGACCAGCTTTGGTATGTTTTTAATGTAATTGCGCCTTATTTTTTAACGGCAATGTCGGGTACTTATTTAGGCATTGCAGAACGAGCTTTGGAAGAAGCCAAAAAGACCCTATTTAAAAGAACTTATTCGCATAACGGAAGCAATCTTGCGCAAGTGTCGTTGCTTCAACACCGGCTTGGAACGCTTTGGGCAAAGGTGGAAAGAACAAGACGGCTTATTTATAATGCAGCTTTATCAGGTGACAGGAACGATCCGTCTGCAATTTTATCGTTATTAGCCGCGAAAGCAGAAGTAGCAAGTTGTGCTGTCGACACTGTAAATGAAGCCATGACTTTAGCAGGTGGCATTAGTTACCAGCAAAATGGTTTGCTTGGCATGTTGTTAAGAGACGCAAGGGCAGCACATGTTATGTCACCTACTACAGACATTCTTTATACATGGTTAGGAAGAGCATTATTGGATCAACCACTATTATCTGATTAAATTCCAACCCAATAATGATCCTATACGCCGGCATATGCAAGGAAGCAAAGGAATATATTAACCTGTCAGGTCATTTTACTGTGCATTTTATTTCCTCTATACAGGAAGCAATTGATAAAGATTTATTAGTCCAGGCAAACGTTTTTGTAATAAGCGAAGACTTTCAAAATCCGGTGAAGGCGGTACAAAATATCTATGCGGCCGACCAACATATATCTGTTATTGTATTAGCCGAACCGGCAAATTTTAAAAGGGTACAACAGTCTATTCAATTTGCTCCCTTCGTTGGTAAAAATGCATTGGTTGTTGCGCATAGCACGGAAGTGGATCTGAAATTAATTTGCAATAACGCAGCTACGAGAACAATTCAAAAAAGAAGTTTCCGTAAAATTAATTTAGCGCAGAATAATACAGCGTCATCATCCGCACGGGTGAAACTGGCACAAATGGGTGTCTTTCTTGAATATGCGCCCATTGCCGCTTTACTGGTAAGTGAAAGTGATCGCATTGAAAACTACAACCAACAGGCTAAAAATTTATTTCCTGAACTTCAATATTTAGATGTTGCGTTAAACCAACTTTTTTCAAAAGAAGAATCCGGTATCATCACTTCTTTTATTCATGATGACCATAACCCCGAGCAAAGGTTAGAGCTAACCATAAAAAATAAAATATTAGAAATTACCTCGAACCATGTTTTTGATGAAGAGGGTCAAAAATTTATTCTCTTATTATTTAATGATATCTCCAACGAGCGACAAGAGTCACAACGCATCCAGGCTATTTTGGAAGCATTGCCTCAAATGGCATGGACAACAGACGCAGATGGTCATGCTGTTTATTTTAATGAAGGCTGGTATTTTTATACGCAACAAACCAGGGCAAATGCTTTAGGCACGGGATGGACTTCTGTAATTTTTCCGGAGGACCTGGAACGTTTTTTAAGCCAGTGGAAAATAGCGCTTGCTTCCGGCAAACCATTTCAACAAGCAGCCAGGTTTAAAAATGTAAATGGTGAATATCGCTGGCACCTGACACGGGCATCTGCAATAAGAAATGTTCAGCAGGAGATTACTTTGTGGGTGGGCACATCTACTGACATTCATGATCAAATTTTATTAACAGAAGAATTAGAGCGAAAAGTAAACGAACGAACACATTTACTACAGGTTTCCAATAATGAACTAGAACAGTTTGCGCATATATCAAGCCACGACCTCCAGGAGCCGCTTAGGAAGATCAGGACATTTGCAGACTTGCTTAAAGACAATGACGATCAGAATTTGAACGACACTTCTAAAAGATATATTGACAAGATTAGTACGACTGCAGAAAGAATGAGTAATTCGCTGAAAGCACTTTTAAATTTCACACGACTGCACCGCGAAGAAAAATTCGTCCAGGTGAATTTAAATGAAATAGTTGCACATGTACTTATAGACTTAGAGTTGATGATCACGCAAAAAAATGCCGTTGTGCAAATAGGAGATTTACCGGTAGTGAAAGCCATACCCATCCAGATGCAGCAATTATTTTATAACCTTATCAATAATGCATTAAAATTTTCTCCAAAAGACAGGGCTCCCGAAATAGTGATTACGAGCAAACAAATGGGTGATGAACAAATAAAGTCTTTGCCGCAATTAATTTTTTATAAGCAATATTTTGAAATTGTAGTAAAGGATAATGGTATTGGTTTTGATCAAATACACGCAGATAAAATATTTACTATTTTCCAGCGATTGCATACCAGGGCTGAATATGAAGGCACGGGTATTGGATTGTCACTGGTAAAAAAAGTGGTCAATAATCATAAAGGAGAAATTCATGCGGTTTCCCAATTGGGTGTAGGAACATCATTCCACATCATTCTTCCTATATCTTAAATTTTGCGCTTGCAATGATGTACACAAAGTATAGTGAAGAATATTTTTAGTGATCAACAAGGAAATAATTTTCCTTAATGCAGCACACTTTATTTCAATTTCTTTCTGTTTGAGTG
>JAKFCI010000414.1:0-2735 GCA_036676725.1 Chitinophagaceae bacterium | reverse complement strand
CTTAAAACGGTTCACATAATCAACTGTTACCGGAAAATCTTTTAACCGCTCTTTAAAGGTTTTATAATGTTGAAAGGCAAGAATGGTTGTGGGAACAAGAATTGCTGCCTGCTTTCCATCGAGACAAGTTTTGAAGGCCGCCCTGATGGCAATTTCTGTTTTTCAAAAACCCACGTCGCCGCAAACCAACCTGTCCATTGGCGAAGCTGACTCCATATCTTTTTTTACATCAGCTGTTGCTTTGCTTTGATCCGGCGTGTCTTCGTAAATAAAAGATGCTTCCAACTCGGTTTGCATGTAATTATCCGGCTGGTGCTGAAAGCCTTGCTGCGCCTTGCGTTGCGCATAAAGTTTAATCAGGTCAAATGCAATTTCTTTAACCTTGGTTTTTGTTTTCTCTTTTAGTTTAGACCACACATCGCTGCCTAATTTATTTACTTTAGGTACAGAACCTTCCTTACCGGAAAACTTAGCGATCTTGTGAAGAGAGTTTATGTTGACATATAAAATGTCACTGTCTTTATAAATAATTCTAACGGACTCCTGCAACCTGCCGTTGATTTCCATTTTTTGCAAACCACTGTAAACACCCACACCATGATCGATATGGGTTACAAAATCGCCGGGCTGCAATTCCCGAAGTGTACGAAGCGTTAGCGCTTTGTTTTTATTATAAGCTTGTTTAACCTTGTATTTGTGGTATCGTTGAAAAATCTGGTGATCTGTAAAACAAACCAATTTTAAATCATCATCAATAAAACCTTCATGTATCGATGTAGCTAAAGGATTGAAATGTATTTCTTCTTTAAGATCTGTAAATATGCTATGAAGTCTCTCTAACTGTTTTGCGTTTTCTGCAAATAAATTCAGCTCAAAACCTTTGGCTTCATAAACTTTAAGATCCTTTATCAATAGGTCAAACTGCCTGTTAAAAGCTGGTTGTTCTTTGGTATTAAACGCCAATTCAAAATTAAAATGCTGTGGTCTTTCGTGACCAAAGTATAAAACGTGTCTGGCTTCCAGTTCATCGAAAAATGTTTTAGCAGAAATAAAATCTTCCCTGCCAACATTTCTTTTTTCTAAACCGTCTTCGTCTTCATCTTTTTTAACTGATTCATCGCGAAGTTTTATAAATCCTTGCAGGTCTTCTTCACAAACATTCAAACGTTCCCTGATTACTTCCTCTTCCTGTATCCACACAATTGTATTTTGGGGCAAAAATTCAAGTATCGACACTTTTGCGCCATCATCAAATTGCAGATCAACATTTGGTATAATGCTTACCTGCAACAAACGTCGCTCACTTAATTGTGTTTCCGGATCAATGATGCGAATTGAATCTACATCGTTTCCAAATAGTTCAACGCGGTAAGGCTTTTCATTGCCAAAAGAATAAATATCCAGGATGCCACCGCGAACAGCAAACTGGCCTGGCTGGTAAACGAAATCGGTTCTTTCAAAGCCATAATTCACTAGCTTTTCAAACAGATCATCTGTATTTAAAACATCACCGGTTTTTATGTAAATGATATTTTCTGAAATGGTTTTAGAAAGTACCACTTTTTCAAAAAGTGCATCCGGGTAAGTAACCAATGCACCAGCACGATTACCTGTTTGTGCCGCAAATTTGGTCAATGCTTCTGTTCGCAGCATTACATGCGACGAATTCAGCAAACGGTAATTTTTATTATTCTTAAAAGATGAAGGAAAGTAAAATACATTTAAGGCACCTGTTAGGTTTTCCAGTGTATTATGGAAATAAGCCGCATCCTCCGGGTCGTTACAAATAAATAAATGGTTTAGCTGGCTGCAGGAAGGATGGATGAAAGTGGCCGCTGCAACAAACTGGGATGAACTGCCCCGAAGGTTTTTTGCCCAAATTTTTTGAGGCTGGGCAAAAGAAAACTTGTCCGCCAAAGAAAAAAGGCGGGGTGATTGTTGGTATTTTGACAGCAGATCCTGTACACTCATCGGGGGTGCAAAATTAAGCCATGGCAAAAGATTCACCATGGCTTAAACTCTACTTATTCGTTAATCTTATTATTTTTTAATAAACTGACCTATGTAATTTTCTTTTTTATCACCCACTATTTGAATGATGTAGCTGCCTTTGCTAAAAGCGTCTAAAGGAATATTGATATTCTGGTACCGCTGATCTGATTTATAAACCTCGCTTCCTGCCATAGAAAAAATGCGAATATCCATTTTACGTGTATTTAAGGTGCCCGTTACCACCATCAGGTTGTTAGAGGTAGCAGAAATGTATTTTATAAAATCTTTGGTGATAGCGGTATTGGGTACGCTTGTTACCACACCACCGGTTAGGGTTGTGGTAAATAAACCGCGACCATGGGTAGCAGCTAATACTAATCCATCAGTAGTTCTGTATTTTAATTGGTCTGTTCTCACATTGGCAGGCATACCTGTATTATTCGGTAGCCATAAAGTAGCGCCGCCATTAACCAGGGAAGTTGACCAGACACCTAATTCTGTAGCAAGTAAAATTCCACCATTACCACCTGTGGGACCATTTAGTTGGGATGTTGGTCCAACAAAAAGTCCTGAACGCACGGGCATATCCGGTAAATTTCCTTCAATATTTGAAAAGGTTGTACCATTATTTGTGCTGAGGAAAACACTGGTAATGCCAAAATTTGAGAGTGTAACTAAAATTCTTGCACCATTAACAGGATCAACATCGATAGAAGATATAAATGCACCTGCAGGTACAGACA
>JAKFCI010000413.1:0-5596 GCA_036676725.1 Chitinophagaceae bacterium | reverse complement strand
TACCGAATGGATCAAAGAAATTGCCACTGCATTAAAAGAAGGTTATGTTCTAACCATCGACTACGGTTATCCATCCAGCCAATTATACAGCGAACGAAGAAAGACGGGCACCATTTTATGCTATCATCAACATACAATTAACGACTATGCCTATGCGGCAATTGGAGAACAGGACATTACGGCCCACGTTAATTTTTCTGCGCTTTGTCACTGGGGTTTTAAATATGGACTACAATGTTGCGGTTGTACCAACCAGGCTAATTTCCTGCTGGCGCTCGGGTTCCCGGTTTACCTCCGCTCTCTTTTATCACAAGAGACGGGCCAGGACCTGCTCTCCCTTGTAAAGAAAGAATCATTTATTATACACACCCTGCTGGCAGATATGGGCCAAAAATATAAAGTGCTCATTCAACGGAAAGGCATTTCAAACAAAGAACTTATGGGCCTGCATTCTTTGCAGGTAAATGAAGATATTTGATACCCGAATGAGGTACCAGGTTTACGTTGTAGAATTATCAAAAAGGGTGTTTACCGATAATGCGAAATTCCGGGCAGCGAACCCGCAATTTAATGGGGTACTTCAATGTCTTTATGTAGGGATGACCAGTAAAACACCGGAAGAAAGATTGACCCAGCATAAAACAGGCTACATCAATAAGAAAGGTCATAAACTATCTGCCAGCATCGTTCAGAAATATGGCTCCTATTTAAGGCCCAGTCTTTACGATCATTTAAATGTAAAGCCAATGACCCGGGCAGAAGCCTTACTGATGGAACAAAAACTGGCTTTGGACCTACGAAGGAAAGGCTACGCAGTTTGGTTCAACTAACGTTAGTAGTTAGCTAATTACAAAACAGGTTTCTTTACAAACATGCCCTGGTAATACTTACGGTAAGCATAACCCAATAACAGGTTGGGCCCAATTAAAAGAACACCCATATACCAGCCGGAGGGAACCAAAATAGTATGGTACAGGAATACATTTACACTAATGGGAAAAAGCACAACCGCGGAAAAAGGAGCGTACCGGTTGATCAGCAGCGACAGGCCGCCTAAAACCTGTATCGATTTGATCATCGGGTAAAAATAGCCCACGCCCATCAGGGCTGCTTTAAAAGCGGCTACCCGTCCTGTATGGTTGGGTTGATAAGGAATAAAATGCAGGAAATAATCCAGGCCAAAGACCAGGTATAAAAATCCGAGCAGCACACGGGAAATGAGGGTAGCTTTTTTCATGGTGAATAAAGAAAGGGAAATTTTGTTTAACCCAATTGGGCAAGCTAAAAAACCTGAAACTTTTAATTAAGAGATAAGGATGCGTTGATGATAAAAAATTGTTTTTCATAGATACAGTTTCATCCTCTCAATAGGCCTTATTGGGCATCTATAACGTGCACGATTTTTCTTATATTTATATAAGTTAATGCGATCCCGCTTTTGAACAAACGATTCGTTTCATCGCTATTTAGAAACCCAAAACCAATCAACATGAAAAAGTTCGCTTTTTCGTTTTGCGCCCTTGCACTTATTGCAGCTTGCAACACAGGTTCCGATAACACGAACGCCAAGAGAAATGATACATCAAGTGTCTCCACGGCTGCACTTCCTTCCGATACGGCCCAAGCCCGCAAGGACCTTACACTTATTCTCGATAGTATCCATAGTTCTTTTACCCGCGGGGACGCAAGCTACATCGACCGTTATCTATCCCAGGACGGCCTTTATATGGGCACCGACCCGGGCGAACTTCTGAACTTCTCCGAACTCCGTGCTTACCAGGATTCGACGTTCAAGGATACTACGATCAACCTCGAGTTGAATATAATGGACCGGATCATCCGTATACATGGAGGATCTGCAAACCTGGTAGAACAATACACAGCCCCGGGATTGATACGAAAATTAATGTTGCGTAATGTATACCATGCCCGTTATGAGAATGGGCGCTGGGTCATTGACATGCTTACCTATAATGTGATTCCGAAGAACGAGGATTTTCCGAAAATAGAAAAGGTGCTTTGAAAATAATGCTGACTAAAGCCGCCATCCAGGTAAAATGAAAGGTATAGCACACTTAATCACCTTTTTCAAGAATAAATATTTCTTCAACAGGCTTAGCAAAAACCTTTGCAATTTTTAAAGCCAAAACGGTAGATGGCACGTATTTATTTGCTTCCATCGCATTTATCGTTTGCCTGCTGACTGACACTTTATTTGCCAGTTCTTCTTGTGTCAGATTTTTAATCGCCCTTTCAACTTTAATGTTATTTTTCATCGGACACAGATTTAGAATTTGTATGCAAAATGTAATTGAACCTGACAATGAAAATGATCAGGACCGTAAACATATTGTATATCATGACCGTGAAAAAAGCCGCACCATAGATAAAAAGAAATCCCAATAACAATAAAATATAATTTACCCATACCGACCAAAGCAAAGAAGACAATCTAAGTTTTGCAATAAACTCGTCTTCCCTCTTTTCTTTTGAAAAACCTACGAACATTGCCCCGACAATAAATAATACGCCAACAACCGTGTTTGTAATATTGGTTTCAATGAAGCTAAAAGATTGTTTTTCTTCAAATAGCTCCTCGTTAAAAATTGCAAATACTTTGGCACGAATTGGAAATGCATCATAGTCTGTAAAAATTAAAATAAGACCCATAATTGTTGCAGGTATTAATAGACACCAGCCAATAATTTTATACTTATTAGGTAATAATAATTTCGTTTCCATGATGTTTAAAATTTTTATAAATGTAATGTTTATTTTACATTATGTCATGTATTTCTTACTTTTTGTAATAATTTTCTAACATTTGAAAGAACATATCCTACAAAATGTTGGGCAATAGGGAATTGCGGCTTTAAAATTTAAAACCATCATATTACTTTCAGGAGCGCTTTCAGCCGAAAAATACCTGTGGGTTATCTGTTAAAGGATAAAAGAAAAATAAACCTTTTCCTTCTACAAATGTTGGTGTTGGTATTGTAGCACTTTTAAAAACAATTGTGTCTTAGAACCGGCCTCCAGGTATGATAGAAGGCAACCATCTTACATGTTTTACTTAACAAAGAAAGCACCGCAACTGCTGTTCACTTTTTTATCTTTTTTATTTTTTACTGTAGCAAGTGCGCAGGGCAACGGCCGCTTGTCAGGCAAAGTGGTAGACAAAGCCACGCAAAAACCATTACCAGGCATTAGCGTTTTATTGCAGGATTCAACTAAGGGCACAACAACCGATTCGTCCGGCACCTTTCGATTTACCGATCTTGATATAAAAGCCTACACCATTGTTTTTAGTGGTATTGGTTACAAGTCGCAAAGTATTTTCAACATTGTTATCAGTGCCGGTAACGAAACCAATTTGAACATTGAACTGGAGCCTGCCGTGGAGTCGCTTTCCGAAGTGGTGATCCGTTCAAGCCGCCGCACCGCCGCAGCGGCAACCATCGAATCTCCTTTAAGTGTACAGCGTTTAACAACAGAAGAAATACGCAGCAACCCCGGTGGCAACTTTGACATCAGTAAAGTAATACAGGCTTTGCCGGGCGTTGGCGGAGGCGTGGCAGGCGGAAGCTTTCGCAACGACATTATCATTCGTGGTGGTGCCCCCAACGAAAATGTTTTTTACCTCGATGGCATCGAGATACCGGTGATCAATCATTTTCAAACACAAGGAAGTTCCGGTGGACCACAGGGCATTTTAAATGTGTCGTTTATAGAAGATGTAAAATTGAGTTCTTCTGCTTTTGAAGCCCGTTATGATAATGCGTTGAGTTCGGTGTTCCAGTTCCGGCAGCGTACCGGTAATCCAAACAGGGTGCAAGGCAACGTTCGATTAAGTGCTACCGATGTTTCCGCAACGCTGGAAGGTCCGTTATCCAACAATAAAAAGACAACCTTCCTTGCATCGGCAAGACGTTCTTACCTGCAATTGCTTTTTACCCTTATCGATCTTCCGATTCGTCCCAACTACTGGGATTTTCAAACCAAGATCACCCACCAGTTAAATGATAAAACAACGCTTTCCTTTATTGGCCTGGGTGCTATTGACGAATTTAGTTTTGCGCCGTTGAAAGAAGCAACGCCTGAAAAATTATACGTACTCAATTCTAACCCGTTTATTAACCAGTGGAATTATACAGCAGGTATTAATTTAAAAAGATTGGTGAAGGATGGATTTATCAATGCTGCCATTAGCCGCAACACATTTGACAACGACATACAGCAATACCAGGACAACGAAACCAAACTACCCGGTGAACAAACCTTGTCTTACAACTCGCAGGAAACAGAAAATAAGTTGCGCATTGACGTGAACAAATACCGCAAAGGCTGGAAGTGTGCTTATGGTGCATCGGCGCAATTAGCCGATTTTAAAAACAACACCTTCAATGTTATTCGCCGCGAACTGAAAGATGCAAATGGCAACATTATCCAGCCAGCAGAAAGTGTAAACTTTAGTAGTCCCCTTAAAAACTTTTGGCGCTTTGGTGGCTTTGCGCAAGTGAGTCGCCGCTTTTTTGATGCACGCCTGGGTATTAGTGCCGGCCTGCGTACAGATGTAAATACATTTACAACAAGCGGTGATGATCCATTGAAAACACTTTCGCCCCGCATCGCATTTAGTTATGTGCTGGCAGACCGTTGGACCCTGAATGCATCGGTAGGCAGGTACTTTAAAATTCCACCTTATACTATTTTAGGATTTGCCAATAACAACGGCGTGCTGGTGAATAAAAACAGTAATTACCTGCGCAGCGATCATTATGTAGCAGGACTTGAATTTCTACCCAACAACGCCCTGCGTTTTACAGCCGAAGCATTTTATAAAGATTACGATAACGTGCCTGTATCCATTCGTAACGGCATTTCTTTATCTAACCTTGGATCAGATTTTAATGTGCTGGGTAACGAAGCCGTGGTAACTAACGGCAAAGGACATGCGTACGGTTTTGAATTGTTTGCACAACAAAAACTAACCGAACGATTCTTTGGTATTCTTTCCTACACTTTTTATCGTTCGGAATATAATGGCCGTGATGAAAAATATATTCCAAGCAGTTGGGACAACCGCCACTTGTTAAGTGCCACTATGGGCTATAAACTGCCGCGCAATTGGGAGGTAGGATTGAAGTTCCGTTACCAGGGCGGCGCACCTTATACGCCTTTTGATGATGCCGCATCTCAATTGAACTACCTGTCTCGCGGGCAAGGCATATTAGATTACAGCAGGCTGAATACGATACGACTACAAAGTTTTAACTCCAGCGATCTCCGCATTGATAAAAAATGGAATTTTCGTCGCACAACCATTGACCTGTTTTTAGATGTGACCAACTGGTACCTGGCCAAAAGTTCAGAGCCGGACAGCTATACATTTAAACGCAACGAAGACAATACAGGTTTTGCTACCACCGATGGGCAACCGGTAAAAGCAGACGGCAGCAATGCCATACCGGTAAGGCTTGTAAACAGCGAAGCATCGGTAACACCTTCTATTGGTTTGATCGTGGAATTTTAATAGTATAACGGGTGTAACCCCAAAGCAACTATGGCTGCCCGTTAGAAAATCCTATTGAAACAT
>JAKFCI010000412.1:0-3931 GCA_036676725.1 Chitinophagaceae bacterium | reverse complement strand
TACAGAACAGGAAGCGGACATTGCTGATGAACAAAAAAATAAAGTTGATATAAGCGATCTTGTAAAAAGATTAATTGAACAAGTGGCTTTTGAAGCAAGAGGCAGCGAATTTGTTGACAAGAAAAGTGGTGTAAGTGCCCGGTTAACGATTTCAGCTTTTGAAAATGCTGTGAGTTCGGCCGAAAGACGGGCCATTATTAATAAAGAAAAAAATACACAGGTCTGGATATCTGACCTGATTGGAATTATTCCATCAATTACCGGAAAAATAGAATTGGTTTACGAAGGCGAGCAGGAAGGCCCATACCAGGTGGCAACTAACCTGGTTGACAAAGCAATACGTACGCAATTCATTCAATATTTCCCTAACCCGGAAACAATGAAGAAAAGAGCGCCACGTAAAGGAGAAACGCCACAGGCTGTTGACAATCCTTTTCGCTCCATCATCAGTTGGTTTGATAAGGGCAACCACCTGAATTTATTTTTTGGCGTAAAGGATAAGGACAAAATAAACATGCTGTATGCTGTTGATGGATTGCATGCCCTTGTGAAAAAAACATTTAGCAATGCGAACGAAAAAGAAGCTGCATTGCTAATGGAATTTGTTTTACATGGATTATCATCTTACTCGCTTATTTCTAAAAAAATAATGGAAACCTCTGTTGAATTTAAAGACCTGATGGGAAGCATGATCAACATTCAATCATCCGGATCTTTTGATGACGAGGAAGATGAAGATTTTAATTAAACAATATTGACTTCTCTTTCCAGTTCAACTTCAAATTTTTGTTTCACGGAATCAATGATCTGCTGGCTCAGCGCATAAATTTCTGAGCCGGCAGCATTTCCGTAATTAACCAGCACCAATGCCTGTTTGGTATAACAACCTGCATCGCCTTTGCGGTAACCTTTCCACCCACAATGCTCAATCAGCCAGCCTGCTGCCAATTTTGTATGATCATCACCAACAGGGAAACCAATAATGTTTGGGAAAGACTTTTTTAATTCAACAAACTTTTCGTTGGGTACTTGTGGATTTTTAAAAAAGCTTCCGGCGTTCCCAATTACTTTCCAGTCTGGTAATTTGGACGAACGGATATTAATAACCGCCTGCGAAATGGCTTGTATAGAAAGATCTTTTACACCCATTGCATCTAATTCTTGTTGAATGGCGCCATACGATGTATTAAATACTGGCGTTTTCCGCAACCGATAAGTAACAGAAACGATCACAAATTGGTCTTTATATTTTCTTTTGAAAACACTTTCACGATAACCGAATGCACAATCATTTAATGTAAAAGTTTTTAATTCTTTGTCAGCCGAATGATAAGCTTCCAATTGGTGAAATACATCTTTTATTTCTACCCCGTAAGCACCTATATTTTGCATGGGCGATGCGCCTACATTTCCCGGTATGAGCGAAAGATTTTCTACGCCTGAATAATTATGATCAATACAATGCATTACAAACTGGTGCCAATTTTCGCCTGCACCCACTTTTACATATATATGTTCTGCATCTTCTTTTACAACGTGAATGCCTTTAATTTCATTTTTTAAAACAAGTCCTTCAAAATTATTTTTGAATAAAATGTTACTACCGCCACCGAGGATTAGCTGCCTGTTTTGTAATATTTGAGGCGCTCTTAAAATTTCTTCCATCTCCACTACCGACCTGAAAGAGGCGAAATATTTGGCAATAACATCAATACCAAATGTATTGTATGGTTTAAGATGGATATTTTCACGAATTTGCATATGTAACAAAAAGCAAGGTTACATAAAAATCATGAGTGTGAGAATTGCAACAATAATCGGCGCCACAGGTTTAATTGGAAACCATTTATTACAACTACTGCAAAAGGATGAATATTATACAACCGTTAGGGTTATTGTTCGCCGACCTTTCCCGCACACCAATTTTAAAACTGAGGTAAAGCTGATTGATTTTACAGACCCGGAATCTTTTAAATTAAGTATCGATGGAAGCCATACCGTTTTTTGCGCCATAGGTACAACACTGAAAAAAGTAAAGGGCGATAAAAAGGCTTACCGCGAAATAGATTATGACATTGCGGTAAATGCAGCCAGGTATTGCAAAGAAACCGGTTGCCACAATTTTGTTTTGGTTTCTTCTGTTGGTGCAAATGCAAAAAGCAATAATTTTTATATCAAGCTAAAAGGCGAAGTAGAAAATGCCATCAAGAACATTGGTTTAAGATGTGTTTCTGTTTTCCGTCCGTCGATATTATTAGGGGAAAGAAAAGAGAATAGGCCTGCAGAAAAAATCGGGCAATACACCATGAAGGCTTTTTCATTTGCATTATTTGGCAACCTTTCTAAATACAAAGCTATCGAAGCAGAGGATGTTGCTACAGCTATGGTTACAATTGCAAAAAAAGAAATACCAGGTTTTACTATTTATGAGTATAACGAAATGATGGAATCGATTGGAAAGTAAAAGATTTATGCTTTTAGAAAAATGTAAACCTTTATTAAATCGCATCTACATCCGGCACCACGTACACTTTTTGAAAGCGTTTTTCGCTGTGTAAAAGTGCGATCTGTTTTAAAATATTTGCCTTGCAGGCAGCAATCAATTGACTGTCTCGCGGCAGTTTTAAAAGCATTTCCATTAAATATAAATTACGTACCCTGTTTACTACGGGTTCAGCAGGACCAACAATATAGCTACCATAACTTGTTTGTAAAGCCTGCGCAAACTGGTGCGCTGCTGCCTGCACTACATCCCTATCCTTATGCCTAAAACCAATATGAATGATGCGGGAAAATGGAGGATAGAAAAATTGCTTTCGCTTTTCAATTTCTTCATTATACATGGCAGTATAATTATGTTGGGCCACATGCAACAATAATGGATGGTTAGGTGTGGATGTTTGAATCATAACTTTGCCTTTCCCGTCTTTTCTTCCAGCCCTGCCACTCACTTGTTCCATCATTTGAAAAGCTCTTTCATTTACGCGGAAATCTGCAAAGTGCAGTAAACCATCGGCATCTAAAATTCCAACCAGGTCCACATTATCAAAATCCAATCCTTTTACAACCATTTGCGTTCCAACTAATACATCAATCTTCTTTTGCTCAAATTGCTGAATTAAAACATCATGTGCATTTTTATTACGAACCGCATCAAAATCCATTCTGCCGATTTTAACATCAGGCAATTCTTCTTCTAAAACTTCTTCTATTTTTTCTGTACCGAAATTTTTTTGCACAAGTTTGTCGCTGCCGCAGGCCATGCAGGTTGTAACCGGTGGATAAATATTACCGCAATAATGACATTTTAATTTATTTGAAAATTTATGGTAAGTAAGTGAAACATCGCAATTCTTGCATTGAGCGATCCATCCGCAGACCATGCATATTTGGTAAGGTGAATAACCACGCCTGTTTTGAAATAAGATCACCTGCCTTTTTCTTGCAACTGTTTTTTTTATTTCTTCCTGCAATTGCATAGAAAACATAATTTTCTCCCCTTGTTTTTTGGGTACAGCCCGCAAGTCAATCATTTCAATGGCCGGAAGATTTACTTCGCCATAGCGCTCCATTATTTCAACAAGGCCAAACTTGCCGGTTTTTGCATTGTAGTATGTCTCTAAAGATGGTGTTGCGCTACCCAGCAACACTTTTGCTTTGATCAATGATGATAAATAGATCGCAGTATCGCGTCCGTTGTATCGGGGTGCTGGATCTTGCTGTTTATATGAAGAATCATGTTCTTCATCACAAATAATTAAACCAAGGTTTTGATAAGGAAGAAATAGTGAAGAACGGGCACCCAATACCACTTTCATTTCACCACTCTTTACTTTATTCCAAATCTCAACTCTTTCATTTTGATTAAATTTTGAATGATATATTCCAATATATCCACCAAAATATTTTTGTAATCGTCTAATGATTTGAG
>JAKFCI010000411.1:0-6339 GCA_036676725.1 Chitinophagaceae bacterium | reverse complement strand
TATTGATCTTTTAATAAGACGTGTACTGCTTGCAAAATCCGGGTGGTTTACAAAAATTGTAATTCCATTCCTTGTAAAAAATTATTCATCGCATATTATTGGGGAAGACAAACGAACGGCTTTGATTCAAAAAATGAAAGGATTTTTCAGGAAGATCAGGCCGCATGCGGCTCCGCAGCCACAGCCAAACCAGCAAGATTATTAGTTTTAAAAATCCCTGTAAAAAGTAGAACTATTCTTTGTAACAATATTTCTTAAAATACATTTTAAAATAGGATAAATCGGTACGGTTATTTCACTTTACAATTCAGGATTATTCATTAAAAATTTCGAATCATGAATAGAGTAGAAAACGATCCCCCGAAAAATGGTCCACGTGATAAAAAAAACCAGGATGGATATGAAAATCCAGCGGATACAACTCCCCGGAGAGAAGGTGGTGAAGACGCTTTAGGAGAAACATCTCCCATGGATTATAGGGCAGACGAAAAAGTAATCGTAAACGAACAAAGAGAAGATAAAATTGTTAATACACCATCACAAACTGGTGCTCATACAAGCGAATTGGAAGCTAACGATGAAGATGTTATTTAACTTTTGGAAGGATTAATTTGAAGACAGTAATTATTACCTCCCTGGTAGTGATTTAATAAGGTGGATGTGAAAATGAATAACCGGGAGGTTTTTTAATTAATTTTTATTTGGTAGGATTTATTGAAAATGCCTGTTCTTTTTGAACAGGCATTTTTCTATTACGTCACAAAAAAAGGTGTGGTTTTGCCACACCTCTAATGTTAATAATATAAGGTCCTAGTCTACTCTTTTAAAACCGCCTGCTATTAAGCTTAATACAAACAGTACTAAGAAGATAAAGAATAGGATTTTAGCAATCGAAGCAGCACCTGATGCGATACCGCCAAAACCAAATATTGCCGCTACAATAGCGACTACTAAAAAGATGACTGTCCAACGTAACATAATTTAAGATTTATTGGTTAACAAATTTTCTTCCCTATATAGTTAAAGAATTGTACCAGACTTTACAATTGCCCAAAAATGATAGGGAAGTTTTCATGAGGAAAAACGTCTACTTTTTCCGGTTTTCTTAAAAAAATCATTCAACAAAATTCTGGTATGATTTTACTAATTAGTTTATATAACAGAAAATGAGGCGAAATGAATCAGACTGAATCTATAAAAACTAAATCTACCTTTTATACATCTTTAAGTATTAGTTCGGCTGTACCTACAGCTCCAATCCTTAATGAGCGTCCGTTGGACGAACGTAGAAATTGCGACCCTTCTTCTGCACATCGAACAGACCGGTATCCTATACCTTCTTTTTTTGATTATCGGATTAAGATATCACGGTAAAATGTAGGCTTCACACTTAACCAATATATAAACGCAACTTACCCGGTTGCGTTTCTTTTTTCAGTCCCTGAGGAATTAATTCCACAAACTTTGTGTTATATTGATAATGAAATTTAAATTCTTCATTTTAAAGGATAATCAATATTGTAAGTATTTATAAACCAAATGAGATTAATATTTCCCCAGAATTTAATTTTTGGTGCTTCGCTTGATAATATAATGTACACGCCAAAATCAAACGGATGATAAATCAGCATTTAGCACAGAAGCAACGGCTCAAGATTTTGCCACAGCAAATCCAGCTTTTAAACTTCTTCCACCTTAATACATTGGAGTTGGAACAAAGAATACAGCAGGAACTTGAGGACAATCCATTACTTGACGATCAGAAGAACGAGTTTGAGGCAGAAGCGGATAAATTTACAAAGGACAGCGTGCAGGATTTTGAGGATTGGGAGGAGCATGGCTACGATGACATTCCGGATTACAAATTAGAATATGGTAATTACCTGCATGATGATAAAATGCCGGAGCGACCCATTTCCAGCGGATATGATTATCGTATACTATTAAAGGAACAATACAAAATAAGCTGTGAAAACGAGCACGAAATTGAGTTGGCTGAATATATAATAGACTCGTTAAACGAAAATGGCCTGATGGACCAGGGTGTTAATGAGCTGGCAGAAGATATTTCTTTTAAACATAACAAATGGGTTGAACCGGAAGAGATCATCAACGTGTTGAAACGAATTCAGCTTCTTGATCCTGTTGGCGTAGGAGCAAGAAATGTTCGTGAATGTTTGTTGATACAGTTAAGTCGAATGAATGGCAAACGGCCTGATGTAAAAATGGCAATTCGTTTATTGGAAGATCATTTTACCGATTTGCACAACCGGAATATGGACAAGATCAAAAACCACCTCAAACTTGATGAAGAGGAGTTGAAGATTGTCCTGCAATTGATCTCCACCCTTAAAATGAAACCTGTTTGCGAGCAGGAGGATGGCGTTAGTTCCAATCAAAATATTCTACCCGATTTTTTAATTCTTCAAAATGGCGAAGAATTAGAAGTTCAGTTATATAAGAACAGGTCAGAAAGTTTAAGCATCAATTCTTCGTGGAAGCAAATGGCAGATGGAAGTAAGCCTGTAACCACAGATAAATCTGCAATGCAGTATTTAAAAAATAAATTGCAGTCAGCACAGTGGTTTATAAGTGCAGTTCAGCAAAGGGAAGCAACCATGTTAAAAATCATGCGTGCCATTGTTCATTTACAATACGAATATTTTTTGGCCGGCGATATTAACTTATTAAAGCCGATGATATTGAAAAATATTGCTGAAATTGTCGGTGTTGACATTTCAACTGTATCCAGGATTACTTGCAATAAGTACGTTGAAACTCCTTTTGGTTTATTATTGCTGAAAGATTTGTTTACGGAAGGCATTGCAAATGAAAATGGATTGGTCATCAGCAACAAAGTAATTCAATCGGCTATTGAGGAAGTTATTGAAAGTGAAGACAAACACAATCCTTACACAGACCAACAGCTTGTAAATATTTTAGCGCAGAAAGGTTTTTCAGTGGCACGACGTACCGTGGCAAAATATCGTGAGCAATTGCAAATTCCCGTATCTCATGTGCGAGGGTTGTGGGCTTAATTATTCCATTCATATTTTCGAACCATAAAAGAACAGAACAAAATGCAGAAAATTTTAATTATTGATGATGATAGAGATATGTGTCTCTTGTTAAAACGGTTTTTATCCCGGCATAATTTCGAGGTTTTAGAATCGTATAGTGGCAAGAAGGCATTAGAATTATTGGAAAGTGTTGAACCCGACCTTGTTATGTGTGATTTTAGGTTGGAGGATATGGAAGGAAATGTGTTATTAGGAAAGATCAAACAAAAATATCCCCAGGTTCCGGTTATCATCATTACTGGTTATAGCGATATTAAAATTGCCGTGGAAGTAATGAAAATGGGGGCATATGATTATATTACCAAGCCGCTTTTCCCTGATGAAATTTTAATCACCATTAAAAAAGCATTAGAAGCTGCAACCATCCAGGATACAGGCGCTGTACACGAAAAAACCACTGTAAAAGAAAGCGTAAAATCGCCAGTTGCTACAGATGCGAATGGTGCACCGAAACCTACACTTGTACATTCAGGAGATTATATTTTTGGAGATACACCTGTATTTCGGCAGATTTTGCAACAAATAGACCTTGTAGGCCCAACGAATTATTCTGTAATTATTTATGGAGAAAGTGGTAGCGGTAAAGAAGCCATTGCCCAGGAGATTCATAAAAGAAGTAAACGCAAAACAAAACCTTTTGTAGCTATTGATTGTGGCGCTTTATCAAAAGAATTAGCAGGAAGCGAATTGTTTGGACATGAAAAAGGTTCGTTTACAGGTGCACTAAATCAAAAAACCGGCAGTTTTGAAATTGCAAACGGTGGAACTATTTTCCTTGATGAAGTTTCAAATCTCTCTTACGATATCCAGGTTTCGCTTTTACGCGTTGTCCAGGAAAGAAAAATGCGCAGGGTTGGTGGTGTAAAAGATATTGAATTAGATGTACGTATTATTATAGCAAGTAATGAAAGACTTTGGGATGCAGCCAGAAAAGGAAAGTTCCGTGAAGATCTGTATCACAGGTTTAACGAGTTTAGTATAGATGTTCCACCACTGCGTCAGCGTCCGGATGACATCATGCTATTTGCTAACCACTTTTTAGAGCAAACTAATGCCGAACTAGGAAAGAATATTAAAAAATTCAGCCCGGAAGTAGAAAGCATTTTTAGAAGCTATGTATGGTATGGTAACTTACGCGAATTAAAAAACGTCATTAAAAGAGCCACGTTGCTTTCTGATGGCGAGCAAATAGAAGCTGCTTCTTTACCTTTTGAAATTTCGCACTTTAATAAATTGCAATTCGAACAACAGCCCGAGCCTGCAGTAACTTACTCTCAGCAAATTCCAAATACAATGGAAGAAGTTGATTTGCCGCGGTCTTCAGGTACTGAAACCACGTTAAAAGGTGCAAGTATTGATGCAGAATATGAAATGATATTGAAGGCTTTGAAAAAAGTAAACTTTAATAAAAGTAAAGCTGCAAAACTTTTAAATATTGATCGCAAAACACTGTACAACAAGATGAAGCAGTACCAGGAGTTCAACAATCAATAGGTCATGGTCAATTCTTTAATTGGTTCAAAAGAGAATACCGCCGACCCTGTCAAACCTGGCCTTTCATTAAACGTTGATGATCTTGATTTAGCGAATGGTCAAATTGATTTAAATAAATTAACCCAAAAGGTTTTTGAGTTTAGAAAGGAGTGTTTAGATAAGCTAGGCGCAATAATTCGCTGCGATAATCTGCCCACAACAACAGGTGATGCGCAGCAATATGCGGCGCTTTTCAACACGTTGGTAGGACTAATTCTTGAAAACCCTCCATTGGCAAGCAAGCTATTTATCTATATAAAATGCGCCGAGCTAAAGGAAGATTTGGTCGGCCCTACTGAATCAAAAGAATCCACTCATTACGAAATTTGCTTTTTTACAAACTACGGCTGCAAAGAGTTAAATAACGAAACATTTGTTGAGGAATTAAACAGGTGTTACGAGATTTGCAAAGTAAATAATGCAACCCTCGAGTGCCATGAACTGGCTGACTCTGGTTGTTTATTTACTTTAAAACTTTGGGGTCAAATAAACTAAATCACTTTTGAACAAGCCTTTTCTACGAATATTGATCATTGATGATGATGAAGATGATTTTTTCATTACATCGGAATACCTGCGTAAGATTGAAGAATTTCAATTAAAAATTGATTGGAGTTATAAATTCAACGATGCCGTTGAACACATAAAGAACCGGCAATATGACCTCTATTTTGTGGATTACAGGCTTGGGGCGAAAACTGGTTTGGACTTTTTAAAAGAAGCGGTGAAATTGGGATGTGAAGAACCCATTGTTTTGCTTACGGGTAAAGGAAATAAAGAAATTGATATTGAAGCAATGCAGACCGGTGCTACAGATTACCTGGTAAAAACAGATTTGAATGTTGATAAGCTTGAACGTTGTATTCGTTATTCAGTAGAGCGAACAACGTACCTGAAGGCATTGCGGGCCAACGAGCGGAAATACAGGAGCATTTTTGAACTTTCAAAAGATGCTGTTTTTATTGCGGATCAACATTTGGTTTTTGTCGACTGCAATGCTGCAACATCTGAATTATTAGGTTACTCAAGGCAGGAATTGCAAAAAATAAGTGTGTATAGTTTATTGACAGAAGATGTACATGCTACTATTTTAAAAAAGGCTTTAGAAGAAGAAGGTGAAGTAAATGACCTGGAGATTGAAGTACTGACGAATAATGGCGATAAGAAAATTTGTATATTTTCTTTAACGGCGCCAATTGATGCAAGCGGACCAGTTTACTACCAGGGTTTGTTGCATGATATTACAAACTTACGCCGGGCCGAAAAAGCCAATTTAATGGTAGAAAAATTAGGTGCTGCAGGCCGACTTGTTCGCACCCTTGCGCATGAAGTGCGTAATCCTTTGAACAATATAAATATGTCGGTTGAGCAATTGGTTAGCGAGCCGATTACCGATGATTCCCCAATGTACCTGGATATTATTCAAAGAAACAGTAAACGCATTGGAGACCTGATTACGGAATTGCTTGATTCAAGCCGGCCTTCCGAATTTGTATTTGAAAGGTACACGTTGCAATCTATTATGGATGATAGCATAGCCGATGCGCTTGATAGGATTACATTACAGCACATAAACATGCAAATTCGGTATGAAGATGAGGCATGTTATGTAATGGCAAATAAAGAAAAGCTGAAAATTGCTTTTTTAAATATTATTATCAATGCCGTGGAAGCCATGCCTTCTAATGGCGAAGGCGAATTGGATATTAAAATTGAAACGACAGGT
>JAKFCI010000410.1:0-2619 GCA_036676725.1 Chitinophagaceae bacterium | reverse complement strand
TAACCAATCACCACAACTTCTGAAAGACTTGCATTCTTAAATTGATTTGAAATTCTATAAACTTCTTTGTCTTCGATATGTATGGCTGCACCAAGGGTTTGGTTTAAAGGTTTGGATAAGGCAACCGCCCTGGTCCTTGCATTGTCAACCGCTTTGGAACGCATCATATTTTTAATATTTTCTAAATCAGAATGGTCAACCCGCTCGATAGATGTATTGGAAATGCCTAGTTTCTCTAATTCGATAAACACCTTACTGGCAGCAACTGCATCATTTACTTTTAAAATGTACTGTTTTGATTTGACAACATCTTTGCTTCTTAGGAAACTGTATTTAAAGTTACTCGCCATGTCACTTGTGGTTAAGTTCTTATCAACATCAATTCCCAAACCTTTTAATGCATTGTACATTTTCAATTCCAGTTCTTCAACTGAAGTCCGGTCTCTTGTGTCCTTTTCACTAATAAAGATTTTAATAAAAATTTCATTGGGTGCCACTAAAGTGTCGGCACTTCCGGCAACTTCTAAATAGGGTTGGTCAATGAAGTTTTTTACCTGGGTTTGTCCTAAAAGAAATGTGAGCAAAAAGAGCACCGTTATTTTAATTCTTTTCATATAAAAATAAATGAGTTTCGAAGCTTTGACAGGAACACAAAAACGACAATAAGTTTCATAATAACAAGCATCGCCGATTATATATTGGTGAACATGAGTGCAATAAAAAAAAGCGGCGCCGAAGGCGCCGCTAATCTGTTTCGAACTATTGAACTGTTTGCTCTTTGTTTTGCTGTTGCACTTTGCTGCTATTGATACAGCCGTACAAGTGAGTGACACAACAAATGTTGCCAGTAGCAATTTAGCCGGCAAACAAATAAAATTATTTCAGGTCAGCAAGTAACTTTTCATTCAACTTCACGTAATCATCGTTCTTGGCTTCTTTCGCCAGTTCCATTGATTTTTTTGCCGCTGTTTTTGCTTCCTCTTTCTTGCCCAATTTAGCAAGGGCATTTGCACGCTGGTGGTGGATCCAGAATGCTGTTGGATTTTGTTCAACCGCTTTGTCAAACCAAGTTAAGGCCTTGTTCAGGTCTTTACCATTATCTAAATAGTACATGGCTGCTGCAAAGTAAGGACGGTTGTCTTTGTTCATTGCATTGTCGATCTGCGCCATGACCTTGCTTTCTACATCGGTTGTAATGGGCAAGCGCACAATTGTGTTATCCCAAACAATAGCAAGTTCTGTACTGGTAGGTTTTACATTGTTAAACTGCATGGTAAATGTTTCGTAAGGTCCACCGGCAATTGTTGCTGGCTTTACATTTACACGTACAACATCGCTTTCCTGTTTGTAGGCCGAAGGACTTGTAACGTCGGTTTGTTTTGAAATGATCACCGTCCAACTGTCTTTATTTGGAATGGTGAGCAAACCATATTTTCCTGCAGGAACTTTTGTGCCGCCAATCATTACTTCATCGCTGAAAGTTATCAGTGTTGCATTGTTTGCACCCGTGCGCCAAACATTTCCAAAAGGTACCAGGTCACCATAAATCTTCCTGCCTTTCATATTGGGGCGGGAATAGGATAGTTCGATGGTTCCTAACCCAAAATCCTGCTTTACGGTTTGCGTGGTACTAGGCGCCGGCGTTTTAAGAGGTTGTGCATTGGCAGTTGCAAAAGTGGCTGCAGCTATGGCACAGAAGAATAATTTTTTTATCATATCAATGTCTTTTCATACAAATGTAAATGAACTAAGCATATGCATCATTATTGATATGAATTTATGTTGGTGTAAAGAATAGTACGTCTTTAATTAGCGTATGGCTTATTGGGGAATAAAACTGGTAATACTAACCGAGACACAGCTGGCACAATGATTGTGTTTGTACCATGCGCTTGAATTTGCATTTATTTTTCTTTTACAAGCGTCACTTTTCATTTACTCGTAACACTACAAGTAATTGAGAAACCATCCCGCTTCGGCGGGATTTTTTGTATCTGTATCTTTAGCCGAACTTTTTTTATTGGCAACCATCAAAAAGATCAGCCTGTTTTTGCTTGTTGTTTTATACGTGGTGGCGGGGGTAAATCATTTTATTCATCCTCAATTTTATACCGACATCATGCCCGGGTATTTGCCGGCACATACAACCTTGGTTGCCGCTTCGGGTATTGCGGAAATTATTTTAGGAATTTTATTATTACCGAAAAAAACAAGAAGAATGGCCGCCATATTGATCGCCATTATGCTGGTGGTATTTATACCGGTACATATTTTTATGTTGGTGCAGGCTTATAATATTCCCGGTTACCAAACCTCCGTTACCAGGGCCTGGATCAGGTTGTTGCTGCAACCCATTTTAATTATGTGGGTTTTATGGCATGCGGAAAAAAACCTTTTAGAAAAATAGGTTTCATTTAAATGCACATAAATTTTATTTTAATTGCTGGTACAGGTTTGCAAGGTCTTTTGTAGAAGGCATTTGTCTTGAAGTATCCAGTGAAATCTTTCTTGTATTGTTTTTAAAACCAACCGCTCTCAGTGTACAACAGCAATGGCATTTTCAGCAGCAATTACTAGGGAAATGGCAACAATGTACCCCTCATGTTTTACAGCATGTTT
>JAKFCI010000409.1:0-2494 GCA_036676725.1 Chitinophagaceae bacterium | reverse complement strand
AAATAACGAATCTTTTTTTATTGGAAATAAAAGTTCCAACTGGATGCTTGTTGCATTTGGAATGATTGGTACTTCGTTGAGTGGAGTAACGTTTGTAAGCGTGCCCGGGGCTGTGGGAAAGCCACTTGGCGAAGGTTTTGAAGCCTTTTCGTATTTCCAGGTGGTGTTAGGTTACCTGATAGGTTACGTGGTTATTGCATACGTTTTGTTGCCGCTTTATTACCGGCTTAATCTTACATCCATATATAATTATTTGAGTACCCGTTTGGGATTTGCATCTTACAAAACAGGCGCATCTTTTTTTATTTTATCAAGAACTTTAGGTGCCACTGCAAGATTGTATTTGGTTGTTGCAATATTGCAGGACGCAATACTTGCATCGTTTGGTGTGCCGTTTTGGTTAACTACCGTTATTATTCTTGCCATGATTTTATTGTACACTTTTGAAGGTGGTGTAAAAACAATTGTCTGGACCGATACATTGCAAACTACCTGCATGCTTGCCGGTTTGGTTATATGTATTATTTATATTTTGAAATCTTTAAATATTGGTTTTTCCGAAGGCCTGGATACTTTATCAGAAGCAGGATATACCAACATTTTTATAACCGATCCGAATAGCAGGCTTTTCTTTTTAAAGCAAATATTAGCCGGTGCCTTTATTACCATTACCATGACGGGTATGGACCAGGAAATGATGCAAAAAAATATTTCTGTGCGTACTTTAAAAGATTCGCAAAAAAACATGTTGACTTTTGCAACCATACAGGCCATTGTTGTTTTAATGTTTTTGTTTTTAGGCGGGTTATTATACCTGTTTGCTGCAACTAATAATGTAGCTGCAACAGGTGATAAACTTTTTCCAGCGGTGGCGTTGCAGCACATGTCGCCATTTATTTCTATTGTTTTTATCATTGCTTTAATATCAGCACTTTTTCCAAGCGCTGATGGTGCCATTACCGCCCTGACTTCTTCATTTTGTATTGATCTTTTAGGAATGAAAAGAAGAGAAGATTGGACAGAAAAGAAAAAACAGAAAGTAAGAAAAACAGTTCACCTTGTTTTTGCCGCCATATTTCTTTTGTTTGTAATGATCTTTAAATGGGTCAATAACCCCAGCATGATCGGTGTGATTTTAAAAGTTGCTGCTTACACTTACGGTCCACTATTGGGTTTGTTTGCTTTCGGCATGCTGACTACACGCAGCGTAAAAGATAAAGTTGTTCCATATATAGCTTTTGCATCTCCGTTAATTTGTTTTGTCATCGATAAATTTCAACAACAAATTTTTGGTTCCTTTGAAATCGGTTTGGAACTACTCATCATCAATGGATTGATAACTTTTATAGGTCTTTGGCTTGTGTCAAAACCTCAACCTGTAGAACCTGAAATAGAAACAATATTGAAGGATGGAAATCGTTAATCAATTGGCACAAGCTTATGCAGAAAAATATACCACTGCAGAAGATGCGCTCTTAAAAGAAGTAGCTAATTACACGATTGCCAATCATCCAAAAGCTCAAATGCTTAGTGGTCATTTGCAGGGTAAACTCCTGGAAATGATTAGTTGCATGATTAGGCCGGAAAGGGTTTTAGAAATAGGAACATTTACAGGATATAGTGCTTTGTGTTTGGCGAAGGGTTTAACGCCGACTGGCATTTTGCATACAATTGAATTAAGAGCAGATGATGCCGCAACAGCTAAAGACTTTTTTGAGCAATCTTCTCACAAAGAAAAAATAGTTTTGCATATCGGTGATGCACTCCAAATTATAGACGAATTGGATGATTTATGGGATTTGGTTTTTATAGACGCAGACAAGACGAATTATATAAATTATTTTAACCGTGTTTTACCAAAACTGCGCTCGAACGGTTTTATTTTAGCGGATAATGTACTCTTTCACGGGCAGGTTTTAGAAGATGAAGTACGGGGTAAAAACGCAAAAGCAATTCAGGAGTTCAACGATTTTATTGCTAAACGTACCGATATCGAGAAATTAATGTTGCCCTTGCGGGATGGCATTTACCTGATCCGGAAATTGTAATTCTTATAATTAAGTCCAATGAAAAAACAAACACTTCTTCTGTTCGCCTCACTTATTTTAGGCATCACCATTTCTTTTGCACAATCATCTCCCGTAATAAAAGATTATATCAATAAGTACAAAGACATTGCCATGCAGGAAATGTTGCGCACCGGCGTTCCCGCATCCATCACTTTAGCACAAGGCATTCACGAAACTGAAGCCGGCAGAAGCAAGCTGGTTTTGAAATCAAACAATCATTTTGGAATTAAGTGCAAATCAGAATGGAAGGGTGAATCCGTTTCTCATGATGATGATGCGAGAGGCGAATGTTTTCGGAAATATGCCGATCCCAATGATTCATATAAAGACCACTCTGACTTTTTAAAAACGAGGGCCCATTATGCATCTCTTTTTTTATTGGATCCAACAGATTATGAAGGTTGGGCGTATGGTTTAAAGAAAGC
>JAKFCI010000408.1:0-6555 GCA_036676725.1 Chitinophagaceae bacterium | reverse complement strand
CGAACCATTGTTTTTACAAAATTATTTCCATGTGTAGAATAAACCCAAGAAGTACGAATGATAATGCTTGCTGGATTAGCCTGCTTGCAAAGTTCTTCTCCTTTTAACTTGGATGCGCCATAAACATTTATCGGACCCGTTATATGATCTTCCTTATAAGGATCAGAATTGCTACCATCAAAAACATAATCGGTCGAAATATGAATCAATTTTGTTTGATGCTGAACGCTTGCTTCTGCAAGATTTTTAACGCCGTCTGCATTTATTTTAAAGGCTGCAGCACTTTCCGATTCAGCTTTATCAACAGCAGTATAGGCCGCACAATTAATACAATAGCCAGGCTGTATTTTATTAAAAATATTTTCAACCTGGTTAATATCGGCAATATCCAATTCCGCTCTTGAAAAAAAGTAAAATGTATATTCTGGAAATTTGGTACTTAAATCTTGTAACTCCTTACCTAACTGTCCATTTGCACCTGTTACAATAATTTTTTTCATCATTAAAATTGAAAGGTGTTCATGCAGTCTTTAAATAAGGGTAGTTGAATATCTTTTTCAGAAACCAAGGCTTCTTGCTTATTTATTTTCCAGTCGATATTCAACGCGGGATCATCAAACCTGATTCCGCCTTCGCTTTGTTTATTATAAAGTGTATCGCATTTATATAAAACAATTGCTGTTTCAGACAATACAGAAAACCCATGTGCAAAACCGGCAGGAATAAACAATTGCTTTTTATTATCGGCACTAATTTCTAAGGCAAAATGTTGACCATATGTTGATGAACCTTTCCGAATATCGACCGCCACATCAATTATCACTCCATCAAGAACTCTTACCAATTTTGATTGGGCAAAAGGAGGTAATTGGTAATGCAACCCTCTTATTACACCCTTTAAGGACTTTGATTGATTATCCTGCACGAAATTGCAAGCGATTCCATTTTGTTGGAAAACGGTTTGGTTGTATGCTTCAAAAAAATAACCGCGGCTATCTTTAAACACATTGGGTTCAACAATTATCAAACCTGGTATATTACATTGTACGAATGGCATAATTAAAAGCTCCAGTAATTTCTGTTTGGTAATTTTCCCCTGTAGGTTCCTTTCAGATCAGCAATTAATGCGTGTGGTTTTGTAATGCTTTCAAAATAGGTGGCATCTAAATCGGCATATGGTTCGTGGCAAACGGTTACAATAACCGCATCATAATCATCACTTATTTTTTCGGTTAAGCCAAAACCATATTCATGCGTTAGTTCTGCAGAATCGGCATATGGATCATGCACATGTACATTTAAAAAGTAAGATTGCAATTCTGTAACAACATCTGCCACTTTGGAATTACGTATGTCAGAAACATTTTCTTTAAAAGTTGCACCCATCACCAAAACTTTGGCGGAACGCACATCAGATACATTCTTAATAATATGCTGAACGACTTTTTTAGCTAGATAATGTGCCATGTTATCATTGATCTGGCGGCCTGCTAAAATAACTTTTGAATTATATCCTAATTCACTAGCCTTATAAGTAAGATAATAAGGATCAACGCCTATACAATGACCACCCACCAAGCCTGGAAAAAATTTGAGGAAATTCCATTTCGTGCCGGCGGCTTCTAATACCTCAAAAGTATTGATGCCCATTTTATCAAAAATGATGGAAAGCTCATTCATTAAAGCAATATTCAAATCTCGCTGCGTGTTCTCAATGATCTTTGCTGCCTCGGCAACTTTTATGGATGAAGCCCTGTGCACGCCTGCATCAACAACCAGTTCATAGGTTTGTGCAATTTCTTCCAAAGATTCCGCATCGCAACCAGACGCCACTTTTACTACGGTGCGAATTGTATGTTTTTTATCACCTGGATTTATACGCTCCGGCGAATAACCTAATTTAAAATCAATGATATTCTTTAAACCTGATAAACGTTCAATGATCGGCAGGCAATCTTCTTCTGTACAACCAGGGTAAACCGTTGATTCAAAAACAACGTAGTCGCCTTTCTTAATTACTTTTCCTATAGTTTCAGAAGCTTTTTTTACCGGTGTAAGATCAGGCACATTGTGTTCATCAACCGGTGTTGGTACAGCAACCACGTAAAACTGTGCTTCTTTTAAATCTTCTAAAGAAGTGGTGAATGTAATATCGCATCCATCAAATGCTTCTTTTTCTAATTCATTGCTTGGATCAATGCCTTGCTTCATTAAATCAACCCTTTGTTGATTAATATCAAAACCAATCACCGAAATTTTCTTTGCAAATTCCAATGCAATTGGAAGACCAACATATCCTAATCCAATTAAAGCAAGTTTTGCTTTTTTATCAACTAATTCCTGGTACATATTATTTACTTATTTATAAAAGCTAAAACTTGTGAGGTAATATATTCTAATTGTTCTTTTTCCATTTCCGTATGTATTGGTAAGGATATTACTCTTTCCGTTAACCAATCAGTAACCGGCAGGTCAATAGCAACTGAGCCAAAAGAAGCAAACATTTTTTGCCTGTGTGCCGGCACCGGGTAATAGATCATTGAAGGAATATCATTTTGAGCAAGATGCTCATTCAATCCATTTCTGTCAACACCATCTAAAACCAAAGTATATTGATGAAAAACATGTTTACAATATTCAGCTCTATAGGGCGTGGTGATTTTTGAATTACCAGCGAATGCAGCATCGTAAAAATCTGCAACTTTCCTGCGGGCATCAATATATTCATCCAGCTTTTTAAGCTTGATCTCCAAAACCGCGGCCTGTATCGTATCTAGCCTGCTATTGCAGCCAACAACATCATGGTAATATCTTTTGCTTTGACCATGGTTTGCTACCATTCTTAATTGAGCAGCCAATTGATCATCATTTGTTGTAATTGCACCGCCATCGCCATAGCAACCTAAATTTTTAGAAGGGAAAAAAGACGTTCCGCTCACTGTGCCTATTGAACCGGTTTTTTTTGTACTTCCATCAGAAAAAAGATAATCACAACCAATTGCCTGGGCATTATCTTCTATTACAAATAAATTATGCGCTTTAGCAATCTTCATTATTTCTTCCATATTGGCCGCATGACCATACAAATGAACGGGAACAATTGCTTTGGTTTTTGGTGTAATTGCTTTTTTTAAGGATTCTATATCTATGCAAAAAGTCTTCGCATCAACATCTACAAATACTGGCTTTAGTTTTAAAAGTGCAATTACTTCGGTGGTGGCTATATAAGTAAAAGAAGGCGTTATCACCTCGTCCCCCGGTTGTAAACCTAATGCCATCATAGCAATTTGTAATGCATCGGTACCATTTGCGCAAGGCACAACATGTTTTACATCATGGTATTGGCCCAGGGCCTCTGCAAAACTTTGAACTTGTGGCCCATTAATAAACGCAGCACTTTCGATCACTTTCATCACAGCTGCATCAACTTCTGTTTTAATTTTTTGATACTGCTGTTTTAAATCAACCATTTGAATGGGACGCATAGGAAAATTTTTTAAGGGCGGCGCAAAAATAGCAAAAAAGGGGTTGGAAGTAGGAATGCCTTTATTTTTGTCGCTATTAATAAAACAGTCGCTTGCTCCTACTTTATAATCTTTTTATTTGGTTAACCCGCGTTGGTATTGGCATTGCCTCATTATGGAATGGCAAGGCCAGGCAATGGACTAAAGGCAGAATAGGCGGTGTTAAAGAAATTACAACATCTATAAGAGCGGGTGAAAAGATCATTTGGATGCACTGCGCTTCGGCAGGAGAGTTTGAACAAGGCAAGCCTGTTATAGAAGAATTGAAAAAAAATTACGACGACCACAAAATATTGGTTACTTTTTTTTCGCCTTCAGGTTATAGTATAGGCAAAAACTACAAACAAGCTGATTATGTATTTTATCTTCCAATTGATACACCTAAAAATGCAAAAAGATTTATTCAAAATGTGCAACCTACACTTGTAATTTTTGTAAAATATGATTTTTGGTATCATCATTTAAAAGCCGTTATAGATCGAAAGATTCCACTTTTGCTTATATCATCTATTTTCAGAAATAACCAGGTGTTTTTTAAATGGTATGGCGGATTTAACAGGAAAATGCTTAAACTTTTTTCCTGGCTTTTTGTCCAGGACGAAGCTTCTAAAGATCTTCTTCTTTCCATCAATATTAAAAATTGCTCGGTTAGCGGAGATACCAGGTTTGACCGTGTAGCATCAATTGCCGCTGTTGCTGAACCAATCCTTCAAATAGAAAAATTTAAGCAAGGCGCACAGGTGATGGTAGCGGGCAGTACCTGGCCTGATGATGAACAAATCCTATCATCGCTTTTACATTTCAATAAAGAATTCAAACTAATTATAGCGCCGCATGAAATAGATGTATCGCATATTGAAAAGATACGTTCGCTTTTTCCGGGTGCAGCACTTTTTTCCGGGTTAAATGAAACTAATGATTCCCAGGTGCTGATCATAGATAATATAGGAATGCTCTCCCGTTTGTATCAATATGCTACGGTTACCTACATTGGTGGCGGTTTTAATAAAAGCGGCATCCACAATACATTGGAAGCAGCAGTTTGGAGCAAGCCTGTGATCTTTGGCCCCAATTATCAAAAATTTAAAGAAGCAAGGGAGTTAATTGAAGAAGGCGGTGCCTTTAGTATTTCAACTGCAGTAGAATTAAAAGAAGTTGTGCTGAATCTTTTAACACAAAAAGAAAGATTAATAGAAAGCAGCATGGCTGCAGGTTTATATGTTCAGCAACATCGTGGCGCCACTAAAAAAATCATTTCTTATATTCAGGAAAATCGCCTTCTTACAACACCGTAAAAATGTTGAACCGTATCCTTATTGTCGTTCCAACCAAGTTTTACTTTCAATTCCCGGTTCATCCAATATTCGGCTTCAGGCAAAATACGAAAACCATTAATTGTTTTAATGCTTCTTTCATACATATCCTCGTCGCCGCGAAATAATTCATTTATAAATAAGAATTTATCGTTTACGCCAATGCCTTTACGCAGATCTTTTATCGGGGCTTCTTTTAAGGTGTTGCCTAATTCAAGCTTTTCCTGTTTTAGCTTATCATTCAATGATTCTTTTTTTTCTGCAATCACTTCATGAATTTCTTTTTCTCTTATTGAATGTTGCATTAATGTAGGCGCTTCCTGCATTTCATCAAAGTGCAGAGAAAATAATTCTTTGGGTTCCGGCGATTTTTCAACCGGTTTTGGTGCTTCAACTGTCTTGGTTTCAACTACAATTTTTGGTAATGAGTATGTTTCTAAACGATCATCTTTTTTAATTTCTGCACTTTCTTTCACCGCTTCAACTGGTAATGAAATTCGTTCAGCAGGAATAAAGCGTTTGTCCTGCTCCGGTATTTCAAGTTTTGGCAGATCATTAATCACCTTTGTTTCTGTGGGCTTATTTGCAACCGCTTCTATAGGCTTAATGCTAATATTGCCTGGCATCATTACAACTACTTTTGAATTTGTAGTAGTTTGTGTGCTTTGTTGATGGCCCACTAATTCCTGGTGCAATAAATGAACGGTCGTCAATAATTGGGCAGCTGTTTCACCGTTGTTTTGCTGCTGAACTAATTTGTCAATTAAATGCTGAATTCGTTCCATTTGATTGTGGTACTTTTGACGGCTTTTATAAGATTTTGCATTATTAATACGTAAAACCGGCCATAAAAGTATGAAAGCTTTACAAAAACATTGCAACCAATACATACGCTAACAAATGTTTATTGAACCACACATAAAAGGCGAGTGCGGCGGATGGATCGAAGTGGTCTGTGGCTCTATGTTCTCCGGCAAAACAGAAGAATTGATACGTAGGTTAAAACGGGCTAAAATTGCCAACCTGAAAGTTGAAATATTTAAACCGGGTATAGATGTGCGGTATGATGCAACGAAAATTGTTTCGCATGATGAAAATTATATTCATTCGACACCGGTAGATAACTCGCAAAAAATATTATTGCTTGCGCAAGGCGTAAATGTGGTAGGCATTGATGAAGCACAATTTTTTGATGAAGGATTGCCTGAAGTCTGTGAACAACTGGCTTGCAGGGGCATCAGGGTTATTGTTGCAGGATTAGACATGGACTTTTTAGGAAAGCCATTTGGTCAAATGCCTTATTTATTGGCAAGAGCCGAATACATTACAAAGCTTCATGCTATTTGCATGAAATGTGGCAACATTGCAAATTATTCTTATCGCAAAATTCCAAATGAAGATAGAATCATGCTGGGAGAAAAAGACGTTTATGAACCCCGTTGCCGGAGATGTTACAACCTAGATGGAGCGATCGATTAACCAAATATGGACCCTTTTTAAAAAAGACCTGTTGCTGGAAATACGCCAGCAGTATAGCTTTTATGGAATATTACTTTACGTAGCTTCCACCATCTTTGTTCTATACCTTGCTATAGAAGAACCTGAAAGCCGTGTATGGAATGGGCTTTTTTGGATCATTCAATTATTTGTTTGCATTAATGCAGTTGCAAAAAGTTTTTTGCAGGAAAGCCGAAGCCGCATGTTGTACTTTGGTTCTA
>JAKFCI010000407.1:0-3641 GCA_036676725.1 Chitinophagaceae bacterium | reverse complement strand
ATGGCTCTTAGAGAAACAGTTCAGCTTATGCTTTCTTAGCGTATTTTTTCTTGAATTTGTCGATACGACCAGCAGTATCCACAAGGATGTTCTGACCAGTAAAGAATGGATGACTCATGCTGGAAATCTCCAGTTTAATAAGGGGGTATTCATTACCATCTTCCCACTTAACAACTTCTTTTGAAGTAGCGGTAGAACGGGTTAAAAATGAATAGCCGTTACTCATGTCTTTAAACACTACAAAACGGTAATTAGCGGGATGAAGTTCTTTTTTCATAATTCCTGGGAGTTTTCAGCACGGATTTGGCCGTGCATTTTTTTTTAAACGAAAGCGCAAAAGTAAAGATTCTGTGCTACTGAGCCAAATGAAATTTGAAAAACTATCGTGCCTAAAGCCTTTAGCCCAACCTACCAGCCGTTAGTATGGGAAATACAACATAAACTTAAACTAGTAATGGCTTAATGCTATCCCTACCCGCCGAACTTGACCCAGGCTACATGTACTTCAAGGTATTTCCCGCTTAAAAAGCTGATGCTGATTGACTGTTTTGATAAACTTCTAAAATAACAGTATGAAAAGCACTTTTTTTATTGTTTCTTTGCTACCCTGCTTTCCTATAAAAAAATATAAAGTTCAATATCCGGTTTCAGAATTATTAAAACGAACATTATGTTGACGCACCTTTTGGTAATCGGATCGATCCTCTTTTTATTCGTAAGCATTCAATGGCTTTCCCGCAGCAAAAAAGCAAAATTGCAGCATTCAGCACAACAAAGATTTCATTCAAAACAGGAAGTTGCAGCCTGAGTTATTTTCTTCAAACCTTAATACAGCACTCTTCAGGTAGGGGCATAAAAAAAGCACCGAATTGTTCTTTATAATTGCTTGCGCTTTTATACTTACTAACCCAGTGCTTCCGGAATCAGCAATTATCTTTTAAGGGACTTTTGCTGCTCCACCACTTTCATTTTTATTGCTAAATTTTCCAGCGGCTTTGTTCATTAAAAGTAGTGTATGATTACTATTAGTTCCAACTTCTAGGCGCTGTTGATATGCACCAGTTAAGCACCTGTTTATCCACCGGAAATGGTTCAAAACCCGCAGTTCTGCACAGTTTATGAACGCATATTCTCGAATTGTAATGGCAGGCCCAGATCCCAACCCTTTGAAGCCTGTATGACTTCCTGCAGATCATCAATTTTTTTGCCTGTAACCCGAACAATATCATCGTTAATGGCGGCCTGCACCTTCAATCCTGAGTCTTTTATAAGTTTTACGATCTTTTTGGCGTCCTCCTGTTTCAGGCCATTCCGTACCAGCACCTCTTTTTTAACCAGTTTACCGCTTTGAAATGATTCTTTGCTTTGATCAAATGCTTCCGGCGCTATCCCCTGCTTGTGCGCACGGCTGATAAGAACATCCATCAACTGCCCCATTTTCATTTCATCTTCCACTTCAATATTGATCTTAAACTCTTTCTTGTTCAAATCAATCTTTACATGACTTGCTTTAAAATCAAAACGATTGGTGATTTCTTTCGTAGTAACATTCACAGCATTATCAAGTGCCTGTGCATCTACTTTACTTACAATATCAAATGATGGCATAAGAAAAAATTTGAAGTGAGAAGTACAAAATACGAAGTGTTTCAATGCAAAAATAAATATTGAAAATAAAATATGACATAAAAAGAAACCCCGGTAGAAACCGGGGTCGTCAATCAACATGAGAAAATATAAAGAGATAATAAACTTATTCGCTTGCTTTAACACGATTTTGTTCGTCAGCTGCACCACTTGCTTTACGACGGGCATTACCATTGATCTTTCCTTTGCTGAAACGATAAGTGAATGTCATGCCCACTGATCTTGAATCTCTTCTTTGCTGGAAGTTTGCGTGAACCAAACCATATTTGATTTCGCCTTGTCCTCTTTGTGTCCAAAGAATATCTCTTACACTTAAACGGAGCGTTCCTTTGCCTTTTAAAACCGGCTTGCTTACGCCAAAGTTCAATTCACCTAATGGCCTAATATGAAATACTCCTTCATAACCTGCTGTTCTGTAAAAGCCACTGATCTCAGTTGTCCAGTCTTTTCCAAATTTGTAAGAATTAGAAGCGCTCAAAACCATTGTGGTTCTGCCCAATGTAACAAAGTCGCCATTCACCAATCCTTCAAACTTGTTATTGTAAACATTCACATAAATATTACCGTTCCACTTTTTAATTTGCTTGAATGCACTCACTGCTATACCAAATTGTTGTTGCTTGGCAATGTTTGCACGTTTGATGTAAGATTCATTTCTCTCTTCATTCTGTTCTAATACTTCCTGGATGATATTATTGGTGTTTGTATAATTTAAAGTTGTTGTTAAGAATCCTTTGTAAGTATGTGACAACTCAATATTATGACTGAATTGAGGTCTCAGGTTAGGGTTACCCTGCTCGTAAGTATAACGATCAATAAATTCAACAAATGGATTTAAACTTTCGTAATCAGGTCTGCGTATTCTTCTACCATAATTCACGCCCAATGAATGTTTTTCATTCACTGCATACTGAATGTATACGGTTGGGAACAGTTGTGTGTAGTTTAAATTAAATGTGGTATCAAAATCAGCGAACTTTTCTTTGTCTTTATCAAAAGCATAACCTTTTGAATAGCCTTTTGCTGTAGTGTTCTCCAAACGTAATCCTACTTGTGCACTTATTTTTTTGTTGAGCTGTTTGCTGAAATTTACATAAGCTGCGTTGATATTTTCTTTGTACACAAAGTCGTTTCGACGGGCAGAATCCAACTGCATATTGTTGTTGATCAAACTATCATAACGTGCTACGTTATCAGTTTCAACAAAACTTGTTTTAATACCGGCTTCAAACTTCAATCCTTTTTTAAATGGTTGAACATAATCAACCTTTGCTGTGTAGATGTAGATGTTTTGTGGAAGATTACCGTATAATGTATCAGGAGCTTTAGCTTGACCTCCATTTTCGTATTTATTAAACAGACTCTGTGTGTTAGTTGCGCTATATCTTAAGTAGTCCACATCAGCAGAAATTTCTTTTCCTGTTGTATCAAATACATGTCTGAAATTCAGGTTTGAACCAAAATGCCTCCAGGTCGATGAATTGTCGGCTTTACCCATTGTTTTACTCAGCAATGTATGATCCGGGCTGAAAATATTAATGTCGCTTGTGCTGAGGAATTGACCCGGGCTATAAAAACCATTTGCTGTAACACCAAACGTAGTTTTCTTTGTTGCAAAAAAGTCCATACCCACTTTACCATTCAAACTTCTGTTCTTATGAATCATCCTGGTTTCCTGTTCAAACAAGGAAACCACTTCTTTAGTTACGGAGTTTGAAAAACTACGTTGAATATCTAATTCCTGGAAAGAGTTTCTTGCATTAAAGTTTCCGTTTGCAAAAAGATTCACTTTGTTTTTTCTATAGTTAAAAGTAAAGCTGTTTGTATAACGCTGGTAACGTCCTTGTGTATAACCGGTTGTTACACTTCCGTTATAACCAAACTGCAAAGTGCGTTTGGTTTTGATGTTGATGATACCGCTATTACCTGCCGCATCATATTTTGCAGGAGGGTTTGTCATGATCTCAATTTGATCGAGTTGCGGCCCTTGCAGA
>JAKFCI010000406.1:0-8442 GCA_036676725.1 Chitinophagaceae bacterium | reverse complement strand
TCTTTTATTAAACATAAAACCAACATACAGGAAGATGCATTGCAAAATGGCAGAATGCCTGATGAAAAAGTAGAACTTGTTATCGTTAATACACCAAATACCACACACTTTGAATATGCTAAGCTTTCTTTAATGGCTGGTAAACATGTCGTAGTAGAAAAGCCATTTACAGTTACAGTGGCCGAAGGAGCCGAGCTGATTGCACTTGCAAAACAGAATAAAAAGGTACTAACGGTATACCACAACCGCAGGTATGACAGTGACTACAAAACGGTTAAGCAAGTGCTGCAAAATGGATGGTTAGGCAATATTGTTGAAGCAGAATTTCACTTTGACCGATATAAAAAAGAATTAAGCCCAAAACAGCATAAAGAAACACCCGGCGGAGGAACGGGTGGTTTGTATGACCTCGGTTCTCACATTATTGACCAGGGTTTACAGCTTTTTGGTAAACCGGATGCTTTATTTGCAGACATTCGAATGATCCGCCCACACTCGCAGGTAGATGATTATTTTGAAATCTTATTTTATTATCCGAACAAAAGAGTACGCTTGCGTTCCAGCTACCTTGTGCGGGAAGCTTTGCCAGGATATGTAATTCACGGCGAGCTAGGTTCTTTTATTAAACATAAAACCAACATACAGGAAGATGCATTGCAAAATGGCAGAATGCCTGATGAAAAAAATTGGGGAGAAGAAGAATTACCAGAACATGGATTATTACATACAGAGAAAGATGGGAAAGTGGTTAGAAAGGTCATTCCCTCGCTAAAAGGCAATTACAATAATTTTTACGACGAGTTATATGCATCAATAAGAGAAGGTAAAGATGCACCGGTTTTAGCAGAAGAAGCGCTTGACGTAATAAGGATTATTGAGGCCGCTTTTAAAAGCAATGAAGAGAAAAAGGTGGTTGATCTTAATTGGTAAAGATCACATCCATCAACTGCTTTAAATACCCTTATTTTGCAACAATTATAAATTATATGGCAAAAACTAAATTGACAATAAACAACAACGGATCTGTGAAAATTGAAGGGGAATTTGAAATTGTTGACCGCGAAGGAAATGTGTATGACCTTGGTGGAAGGGATGTTGTTTCAATCTGTCGTTGCGGCCTTTCCAAAAACAAACCATTTTGCGACGGATCGCATAAGGGACATTTTGAACATGAGGCAATTGCCTTCAGCCTCCCACCAAAGAAAACACTTTAGGTATTAATTGAAAAGAATTATCCTTGTCTGCGGGATAATTCTTTTTCTTTTGATTTGTGCAACATTTTCTGTAGCGTGTCAACTGCTTCTACAACAGATTTTTCAAAAATATCGCTGCTCTTTTTTACAAAATGATCATTGCCAGGAACTTCTAAACGAATCTCGCAATAATTGTTTGTCGGGTTACTATCTGACCCTTGGAATAAGGTAACATTTGCCCTGATTATAGAATCATTGGGATTTAATTTCCCTAATTTTTCTTGTATAAATGCTTCAAGATCGGTACTTGCTTTAAAGCCTAAAGACTGAATGATTATATCCATGCTATTAATTTATTATTGGCAGTCCATTATCATACCAATATTTTAAAGTAACCGTTAAATAAATCAACGGCTAAACAAAGAACCAAGATCTACACTATCGCCTAAATGAGTTTTACTGATATCTAAAACTATTGCGCCAATACTATTGTTGTCAAACTGCAATTGTGTTTTTTTTATTTCCAAAGCGGCTACATCCAATGCCTTTACATGGTAAGCCCTTATATTGCTTTTTCCATTAATTACTTGCGCAAAAGAACGTAAGTATTGATTTGATGAAGTTTCAATTTCAGAAATAGGTAGCACCCTCAGTTCCGCAGCGGCGTTCTGCATGGTTTCGTAATTGGGGGAGTTAAAATTTTGTTCTGCAATAGCATGAAATTGATCACCTATACGTAACGCAAAAATGGTAAGAATAAGACTGTCTAAGAATTCGTAATTAATTGCATTTAATTCAACGTCCCGGAAACTATACAAACCTTCTATACCAGAAATAAGCAATAAAGGATTGATGCCTAATTCTTTGGCTTTGGTGTTGATTGTTTGTATGAATAATTGTTCATCCATAGGGATTTAACAGGCAGGGTGATAGCTCAAATATAAGCTTGAACGATGTAACTTCTTAATGCCTTCCTAAAATAAAAGATGTTCTGGAAACATGTATTATTTTTTAATTTTTTTAATTAATTTTAAAATTCACCAAAGAAAAGGAGGTATTCATGACATCTACAGAATATTCATGGAAACCTGCGGTTGGTATCGCCTAACCGGGTTGCTCCATCAAAATATCTGAGGACGCTAACAACGTCGAAGGCCACTAAAATTATTTAGTGGCTTTTTATTTTTTTTAGATGACTGATTCTGATTATTGTGCCCAAGAATTAACCAGTAGTTTGACAACAACGATAAACAAGTGCTACAATTCTTTATTCATCTTACTTTTACGGCTTTACAGAAATAATTGCAATGGAATTTCATTCTATTTATACAGAACGACGTGTTGGTTCAGATAAAATTCCCGAGGGGACACGTTCAGGTTTCCAAAGGGATTTTGACCGCCTTATATTTTCATCAGCATTCCGAAGGTTACAGAACAAAACACAAGTGTTTCCATTGCCGGGTACAGCATTTGTTCATAATCGTTTAACCCATTCATTAGAAGTAGCTTCAGTTGGACGTTCGCTTGGCAAAATGGTTGGCGAACAAATAAGTGCCACTTACAAAGGAATTAATGATGATGCTTACGAATTCTATAAATATGAACTGGCGAACGTAATTGCTGCAGGTTGTCTTGCACATGATATTGGCAATCCGGCTTTCGGTCATTCCGGAGAAAAAGCCATTTCCGCTTATTTTATTGATAGAGCAGATGAATTAATTGATGGAAAGAATTTGCGTTCTTTTTTTTCTGATTCCGAATGGAGTGACCTTACAAATTTTGAAGGAAATGCAAATGCGATTCGCATATTAACCCATAGTTTCCGCGGCAGGTTCAAGGGTGGTTTTGGTTTGACCTATACAACAATTGCATCTATTTTAAAATATCCCTGCGAGTCGAATGCAACAAACAAAAGCTTCAAGCACCGGAAGAAGTATGGTTTTTTTCAAACCGAAAAAGAAACGGTTAAAAGCATTGCTAACGAATTAGGAATGATCAGGGAAAGCGATGACCCTGTTGTGTTTAAGCGTCATCCTTTTGTTTACCTGGTTGAAGCGGCAGATGATATTTGTTATTCCATAATTGATATGGAAGATGCCCAACGATTAGGCATTTTACAGAAAGAAGAAGTGGTTACAGCTTTTATGCAGGTGATCACAAGCCTGAATACTAATAGCCAGGAGGCTGACAAGCTTTTGGGTTATTACAATACAATTAATGATACCAATGAAGCAATAGCATTTTTGCGTGCAAGGGTTATAAATATGCTTGCCAACGAAACAACAAAAGTTTTTATAGATAACCAGCAAGCTATTTTAAATGGCACTTTTAACGATACACTTATTGATCATATTCAAAACAAGTGTGGCGCATTAAACATGGTACAAGATATTTCGGTAAAGAAAATTTACGGGCATGATACCGTTATTCAAATAGAAATTGCGGGCTACAATGTTATGTCGGAATTACTGCAATTATTTGTGCCTGCTTTATTAAAAAAACAACCCTCGCATAAAGAAGCAAAAGTATTAAAGCTTTTTCCCTATCAATTTACAGAGTTCGAGGAAACTTCATCCAGTTACGAAAAGGTAATGAATGCACTTGATCACTTAAGCAGCATGACGGATGAATATGCAACTGAAATTTACCGCAGGTTAAAAGGAATTGTTATTCCTGGTCATGGCTAAACCTTCACTTAATAACTTTATAAAAAAAAGAGGTTGAAACATTTAAAATACCTGGGCAAATATTTTTGGAAGTATAAGGTAAGATTAAGCATCGGCATCTTTTTCATTCTTATTTCCAACTACTTTGGTGTACTGGCGCCGCAGGTAACTGGTTTTATCATAGATTTTGTTCAAAGAAGTTTGCATCTTCCCGGTTATCGTCCCCGAAATAACCAGGCTAATTATGATATTCTCGTTCAAAAATTCATCAATAAACTTGACAGCCTTGACCTGTCTGTTTCAGACATAGTTGCTATTTCGGGCATCACCATTCTTGTTCTTGCATTACTAAAAGGACTGTTCATGTTCTTTATGCGGCAAACCATTATTGTTATGAGTCGCCACATTGAGTACGATCAAAAAAATGAAGTATACGAACATTACCAGAAGTTAGACGCTAACTTTTACAAGCAAAATAGTATTGGTGACTTAATGAGTCGCATGTCCGAAGACGTTAGCCGTGTCCGTTTATTTACTGGTCCTGCAATTATGTATTTAATTAACCTGGTGGCGCTTATTTCGCTAACTGTTTTCTTTATGTATAAGCGCAATCCCGAACTTACTTTTTATGTTTTGGCACCATTGCCCATCCTGGCAATCACCATCTACCTTGTAAATAGTATTATCCATAAAAAAAGCGAAGACCTGCAAAGTACATTAGCAAGTCTTACAGTAAATGCGCAGCAATCGTATAGCGGTATTAGAGTAATTAAATCTTTCGTGCAGGAAAAAGCAATGATGCTTTTTTTTAAAGAGAACAGCGAAAAATACCGCCGCGAAGCCACCACGCTTGCCAAGATCGAATCACTTTATTTTCCTACAATGGGCTTATTTATTGGTTTGAGCACTTTGCTTACAATAATGATCGGTGGCTTGCAGTACATAAAAGGATCTACAGAAATAGGGCTGGACACGATTGTAGAATTTGTGATCTATATTAATATGCTCACTTTCCCGGTGAGTGCAATTGGCTGGACCGCCAGCATGATACAAAGAGCTTCGGCTTCGCAAAAAAGATTGAATGAATTTTTGCATACCAAACCAACCATTCAAAATACCCAGGCACCAATAAAAGTAAAAAGTGAAGGAAGGGTGTGGTTTAAAAATGTAAATTTTGTTTATCCAAACACCGGTATTCATGCTTTAAAAGATTTTAACCTTGAAATTGCCCCAGGTGAAAAATGCGCCATTGTAGGACGTACAGGAAGTGGTAAAACCACCATTGCCCAATTGCTTTTACGCATGTATGATCCAACATCCGGTGAGATTTTGTTGGATGATACGAATATTAAAAAATTAGACCTGATTAATGTCAGGGCACAGGTAAGTTATGTACCACAAGATGGATTTCTTTTTAGTGATTCAGTTGAAAAAAATATAAGTTTTGGATTACAGGAAAGTGATTTGGAAGGAGTAAAGGAAGCCGCAAGACTTGCAGTAATAGATAAGGATATAATAGGTTTTGCGGATGGTTACCAAACAATGGTGGGTGAAAGAGGGGTAAACTTAAGTGGTGGTCAAAAGCAAAGGGTATCTATTGCCCGGGCGTTGGCTAAAAAAACTTCTATTTTAATATTAGATGATAGTTTAAGTGCGGTAGACAGTAAAACAGAAAAGGAAATACTGACTAACATTCACCAATACATGCAAAACCGTACTACTTTATTTATAACGCACAAGTTAACCAGCCTTGAAAATTTTGATAAGATCATAGTTTTGGATGAAGGAAAAATGGTTGAAATGGGTACCCACAGCGAATTAATGAAAAAACGAGGTTTATATTCTGAAATGTTTTACCGGCAACAAGTACAGGCCGTAGAATAACGTATGAGCAAATTTGGCTGTATGAAAAACTGGATTATATTTGTAAGGACTTAAAACCTCAAAGCTTAACTAACTGTAAAACTTCAAAAAACGTGGAGTACGAAAACAACGACAAGAAATTGGAAAGCATCTACAGTAAACGAATTCGTGCCGGTAAACGGAGAACTTATTTTTTTGATGTAAGAGCTACTCGTGGAAATGATTATTATTTAACGATCACGGAAAGCCGTAAAAGATTTAATGACAACGGCTACGACCGTCACAAGATTTTTTTATACAAGGAGGATTTCAACAAATTTATTAAAGCCTTGATAGAAGCTGTTGATTACGTAAAAACCGATTTGATGCCCGATTTTGATTTTGATGCCTTTAACCATGACGAAGTTGATGGTTATGAAGGAGATGGAAGGGAAAACAATTCGGTTGTTGAAGAAGTAGTTAAAACACCAATACAGGAAGAAATTCCTTCTATTCCAGCTACATCGACAATTGCTCCTGCCTCATCTTCAGATGAAGTAGATAAATGGTAAATTTTATCAGCTTATCATATCAAAAGCCCCATTTCTGGGGCTTTTTTTTAAGAACAAGTTCAAATTTAATTACTGATCTATTTTAACGCATTGACTTAAACCTGTTGATCAATCCATTGGTAGAGGAATCGTGCTTGGATACAGCATCCCCGTTTTGAAGCTCAGGCAAAATTGCATTCGCCAATTGCTTTCCTAATTCAACACCCCATTGGTCGAAACTGAAAATATTCCACAACACGCCTTGCGTAAAAATTTTGTGTTCGTATAAAGCAATCAATTGTCCAAGGGTAAACGGTGTGATCTTTTTTATAAGAATTGAATTGGTTGGACGATTGCCACTAAATATTTTATAAGGAGCAAGTTGTGAAATGTCTTCTTCACTCATACCTGCTTGCAATAATTCTTCTTCAACAACTTCTTCGGTTTTCCCGTTCATCAAAGCCTCTGTTTGTGCAAAAAAGTTAGAGAGCAATTTTTCGTGGTGATCACCGATTGGGTTGTGTGATTGAGCCGGCGCAATAAAATCGCAAGGAATTAATGCGGTGCCCTGGTGTATTAACTGGTAAAAAGCATGTTGCCCATTGGTACCTGGTTCGCCCCAAATTACCGGACCTGTATTGTAATTAACGGCTTCGCCGTTCCTGTCAACACTTTTTCCATTGCTTTCCATATTACCCTGTTGAAAGTAAGCAGGAAAACGATGCAGGTATTGGTCATAAGGCAATATTGCCTCAGTTTGTGCATCAAAAAAATTGATATACCAAAGGGAGATCAAAGCCATTAAAACCGGAACATTTTCAATGCTTTCGCTTTCGTAAAAATGATTGTCGGTTTCATGTGCGCCTTTTAAAAGATCTTCAAAATTTTGGTAACCGATGGTCAACGCAATAGATAAACCAATAGCACTCCATAATGAATAGCGGCCACCAACCCAATCCCAAAACGCAAACATGTTTTGTTTATCGATACCAAACTTTGTTACCGCTTTTTCATTGGTGGAAAGAGCAACAAAATGTTTGGCGATAGCAGATTCCGAAGCACCACTTTTTAAAAACCATTCTCTTGCGGTAAACGCATTCGTCATGGTTTCCTGTGTAGTAAAAGTTTTAGAAGCAACCAGGAAGAGTGTTTCTTCGGCATTTATTTTCTTCAGCGTTTCAGCAATATGTGTTGCATCCACATTGGAAACGAAAAAGGTTTGTATATCTTTTACCCAATATGGTTTTAATGCTTCTGTAACCATGTAAGGCCCCAGGTCGCTGCCACCAATGCCTATGTTTACAATATATTTAATCCGTTTCCCGGAATGCCCTAACCATTTGCCATTGTGCACGGCTTCACAAAAAGATTTCATTTGTTGTTGAACACGCTGTACATCTTCCATAATGTTCTCGCCTTCAACATACATAGGTTTGCCTGAAAAATTACGCAGCGCAACGTGCATTACAGAACGGCGTTCGGTTTCATTTATTTGGTCGCCGTCAAAAAGTGCTTTTTTCGCCTCAGTAAGTTTGCACTCTTTTGCCAGGTCAACCAGCAACTTGAGGGTTTCGGCAGTTATGATGTTTTTTGAATAATCAACAAATACATCACCTAAAGCTTTTGAAAATTTATTAAAACGTGAAGGATCTTTTTCAAACAATTCACGCATGTGCACTTCTTTCATTTCTTCTGCATGCGCTTCTAATGCCTGCCATGCCTTGGTTTCTACAGGATTGATCTTGGGGAACATAAATTATATAAGGTTAAATGTTTCAATTGTTTTTTGTACCATGTCCGGGGTTATATCCAGGTGTAATACCAAACGCACCTGGGAAGGGGAGATGGCATACCCGAGAATGTTGTGTTCCTTTAATTTACCAACTATCATGTTGGCATTATAAGGTTCGTTGACGCTAAAAATGATGATGTTGGTTTCGACGGGCAATACTTCTTTTACAAATTCTTTTCCAATTAATGCCGCTCCAATTAATTGCGCATGATCATGGTCTTGCTGTAATCGTTGAATATTATTTTTAAGTGCAAATGAGCCTGCAGCTGCTAAAAAACCAGCCTGTCGCATACCACCGCCAAAGACCTTTCGTACTCTTCTCGCTTTTTTTATAAAATCTGTGCGACCTAATAATACACTTCCAACCGGGCAACCCAGGCTTTTGCTTAAGCATATAG
>JAKFCI010000405.1:0-8445 GCA_036676725.1 Chitinophagaceae bacterium | reverse complement strand
GTAATAAGTACGGATGGAAATTTCGGCAAGCAGACCAATGGTTATTAATTGAATGCCACCAAGCAATAAAATCATTCCTAAAATAAGCAAAGGCTTACCACCTATTTCTTCTCCTGCAAATTTCAAGAACAATAAATAGATATTAATGAGTACGCCGATGGCAAAAGAAACAAAACCTATAGTTCCAAACAGGTGCATCGGGCTTTGTAAATAACGGCGAAAAAACATCATCAACATTAAATCCGAAACAACTTTAAATGTTCGGCCAATACCATATTTACTTTTTCCAAATTGGCGTGCATGATGCCTTACATCAACCTGTGTAATGCGTGCCCCCTGTAGTTTTGCTAGTACGGGTATAAATCGGTGCAACTCTCCATAAAGTCCAAGATCATGTGCAATTTCTTTTCTAAAAACTTTTAATGTGCACCCGTAATCTTTAATATAAACCCCTGTTAACCTTCGTATAAATGCATTGGCAATTGTACTGGGAATTTTACGAAGCAGCATACCATCTTTTCGTTGCTTACGGTTACCAGCCACCACATCCCAATCCTCACGTTTTAAAAGCTCCAGCATCATAGGAATATCGGATGGGTCATTTTGTAAATCGCCATCCATTAAAGCAATATATTTTCCTTGGGCATAGTCAATACCCGCCATCATTGCGGTACTTTGTCCATAATTACCACGCAATTCAAGCAAGATTGTATCATTTGCCGCAAACTCTAAAATTTGATTTTTAGTATTGTCAGTTGAGCCGTCATCTACAAGAATAATTTCAAAATCAATTTTACTAAGCGCATTGCGAATTCCATACAATAGGGTTTTTATATTATCTTCTTCATTCAATACCGGAATGACGATAGATAATTCTTTTAAACCTGCAGCATGTAATATTGTATTTGACACTAACATTATTAAGCAGTAGCGATCAAACAAAGTTCATCCAAAAGCATCATATTTTAATTTTATATATTACTTACCAAACTCTTTTTTCTGATCAGCTCGCCTCAATTTATAAACCTCAATTACCCAGGTTGACAGTGTTAGCCAGGAAAATCCAACACAGAAACCTGCGATCACATCGCTGAAATAATGTATGCGCAGGTAAACCCTGCTAAAACCGATAACCAGCGAAAACAAAATCAACAGGATTGCAAAAACATATTTATATAAATAAGCGAGGTCAGACTTTAAAATAAAATAGGCAATCAATCCGTAAAAAATAAAACCTGATGTGGCATGACCACTTGGAAAACTAAAATTACTTATTGGTTCAATTAAAGGATCTGGTGGCCGCTCTCTTTCGTATATTATTTTCAACACATGATTAAGCAAGTAGCCCCCGGAGCAAACAACAAAGGCCTCAATTGCCTTTGTGTAGAACTTTAAAATAATCAGTAAACCGAGCAATCCAACTGTACCAATTTGAAGAAAGGTAGCAGAGGCAAACCAGGTTATCTTTTTCATTAAAAAGGTAAGTCGTGGATGAAGAATATGATCGTTCGATTTTTGAAAAATAAAACGGTCCAGCCCCACGTCCAGTTCGCTAAAAATGTTGTGGGCGATGATTCTAAAAAAAAGGAGTGTTAAGCCAAATAGAATAATTCTTATAATTAATCCTCCAGGATATTCGCTGAATAAGCGTTGGTAAGCTGTATCCTTGCTCTTTTCCATGCTGCTCAAATAATTGAGTTTGGTCCAGGAATTCTTGAATATAAGTTACGAAATCCATCGCATGTACATGAAGAATCATTAATGCATTGGTCAGTTTTAAGGATTATTTTTAGCTCTTTTCTTAAAACATTTATTTTCTTTAAAATAGTTCAACACCTGCAGTAAGAAGCATTAGAACAAAAAGCGCCTTCAAGTTGTTATTGGTTCGTATAAACAATTAATCATTAGCCTTAATTTTAAGAAGACTAAAATAGAACACATTTTTGCATTGATCTAATGAAGATACTTTTAACAGGTGCTACCGGTTATATTGCGCAGCGGTTACTTCCCGTGTTGCTGGAAAAAGGTCATGAGGTAATTTGTTGTTTGCGTGATAAGAATCGTTTTAATGCAGAAAGTTTTACTTCCCCAAATTTGAGTGTAATAGAAGTAGATTTTTTAAAGGAAGAAACACTAAAAAATATTCCGAAAGATATTGATGCCGCTTATTACCTTATTCATTCCATGGCTTCCACCACCGGCGATTTTACAACAATGGAAGCCACTGCTGCGCAAAACTTTGTTGCTGCTATTCAAAATACAGCTGCGAAACAAATCATTTATTTAAGTGGCATTGTAAATGAAACACAGTTGTCGAAACATTTACAATCACGTAAAAATGTAGAGGCGATACTTGCATCAAGTTCAATTCCATTAACAACATTAAAAGCGGGCATTATTGTAGGCTCCGGTAGCGCCTCCTTCGAAATCATTCGCGACCTGGTAGAAAAATTACCAATAATGATTGCACCACGCTGGCTTAACACCGCCTGCCAGCCAATTGCGATTCGTAATGTCATTGAATTTTTATCCGGGGTATTATTTCGAAAAGAAACTTTTAATAACAGTTATGACATTGGCGGTCCTGATGTCCTCTCGTATAAGCAAATGCTTTTGCAATTTGCAGAAGTTCGAGGACTTAAAAGAAGGATCATAGTTGTGCCGGTGATGACACCAAAGCTTTCATCTTATTGGTTATATTTTGTTACCTCTACTTCATACACCCTGGCAAAAAATTTAGTAGATAGCATGAAGGTAGAAGTGGTTTGCAAAAGAAACAATCTTGCTGAACTTTTGGGAATTCAATTGATAAATTATAAAAAGGCCATTGCAATGGCTTTTGATAAAATAGAGCAGAACGAAGTTGTATCGAGTTGGAAAGATGCTTTAACAAGCAATATTTTAAATAAAGGAATTGCACAACACATTGAAGTGCCAGTAAACGGTTGCTTTAAAGATGTACGCAGAATAAAAATCAGCAATAGCGATAACGTTTTGAATAAAATATGGGCCATTGGAGGCAGCAATGGTTGGTATTATGGTAACTGGCTTTGGACAATTAGAGGTGTGATGGATAAAATGGTTGGTGGCGTAGGATTAAGAAGAGGAAGAAAAAGTCCCACGAAAATAAGTGCAGGTGATTCGCTGGATTTTTGGCGTGTATTACTTGCAAACAAAGAGCAGAAAAGATTGCTTTTGTATGCTGAAATGAAATTGCCCGGGGAAGCCTGGCTGGAATTTAAAATTGATAATGATAATATTTTAGAACAGACTGCCACATTCAGACCGCTAGGACTCTGGGGCAGGCTTTACTGGTTTGCAGTGCTCCCCTTCCATGGATTTATATTTAAAGGAATGATTAACCGCATAGCAAAAGAGGTGAAAGAAAAAAAATAGCTTAGCTCATGTGGCTTGCAGTTTAGCAATGCTTGCATTGAAACTAAATGATTTATTACACATTGATTTTACCAAAAAAACATTTTGGACTTAAACCAAACTATTAAATCCTTTTTCTTTGTTCATTTCAATTTTCATCTCGAATATTTCTGCCATTTTTTTCCCCCGCCATTTGGCTTCATCGGCTTTTTCGCCGGCAAATAATGCATCCACAGTTGAATTGAATAATTCCATCCATCTTTCAAAGTGCATATGCTGCACCGGCAATTGCGCATGTGGTACAAATGGAGCGCCATAGTAAGTATGCTCACCTAATAAAACAGTTTGCCAAAAACGGTACATTTTTTCTAAATGTTCCGGCCAGCGATCGCCTATCCTGTCATTAAATAAGCCAGCAAGCATTTCATCTTCTCTTACTTTTCCATAGAATGAATTCACTAACAACTTAACATCATCAAGATTTAAAATATCGTTCTGCTGCATAATTATTAAAAGCTAAAATTTTAAAAGTCGTTGGTTTTTTATTGATTTAAAAACTCCTGTCCCTGTTCAGAAATTCTTTCAGCATTCCAGGGTGGATCAAAAACTAATTCTAAATGAATTTGATAGCCAGGGAAAGCTTGCTGCATCGCTCTCATAGCTCCATCTTTTATGCTCTCGCCCATTGGGCAGAATTGTGTAGTCAAAGTCATGGAAACAAAAATTTCGCATTGCGGTTCGTTGAAATCGATTTGATAAATCAGACCAAGATCTACAATATTGAGCCCAATTTCAGGATCGATCACATTTTGTAATGCAGCCAAAGCAATGGTACATTTTAATTCATGATTTGTGATAACATTACTCATTGAATTACAGGTTTATGCCACACCATTTTAATGATGTTCCAATTGTATAAAACAGCCGTGATCAATAATAAAATGGTTGCTGCTTGTAAAACCAGTGTATTTGATAATAAAATGCCTAATGTAAAAAAAATAAACCCTGCTAAATATGCTAAGCCCATTACATTAAAAACCTTTCCGTTAAAGAGTTCTTTTGGATTAGGCGTTTTTCCCAAACCGGCTTTATCATGGTAGATTTTATTCCATACAATAAAGGGCAATGTTTTAAATGTCATTCCAAGAATGATGGCGGTGATCCAGCCAAAAAAAATTGAAAAGCCATAAGTAAGAACCTGTTTCGAACCATTGAATGAAAATAAAAGCATAATCATTACGATCAATAAAATAATGATAGGCAATACCATTAATGCAACAGATAATAAAGAAACTCTCATTTGTTCGTCGATCTTATTTCTGATTCTTTTCTGGTAAGCTTTACGACAATACAGTCCAAATAAAAAAATAGCTATTAAGATGGCCGCAATAGGTATTAAAAAAAGTTGGTTGGAAGAGGCATAGAAAAAAAGAAATACAAAGGAAATCAATCCCGCATTGATCAAATAATAGATCATCCATAACTTTTTGGGATCATCATATTTTGATATTAAAAACATGGGTATCAACCTGGAACCTACACCAATCACTAATAATAAGAACCAACCAACAATACCCATGTGGGCATGTAAGGTCAAATAATGAATTGATTCTTTGTTTAAAATAGGACCAGTGAAATTCCAAACAAGTAATAAACCTAAAAAACAAGTAATAAATAACCAGCCTGCCGCAGTAAAAACATAAACGGCATGAACATTTTCATTTTTACTTTTATTGATACTGGCTGCAATATTTGCCAGGTAACACACGATGGAAGCATTAATTAAAATACCACCCGTTCTGGCTGTCCAGTCAAATTGAAAATTTAAAAATGCAAATACCAATAATGGAATACCGACACCAGCAAAAACAAAGGATAAATAAGCTAAAAAATTGCTGAATAATTTGGCTTCAATTAAAACCGGAATTAATTGATGGCTTGCACCCAAAATAATCATAGTGCCCCAACCTAAAGCCATGGTATGTGTAATAGCCAATGTATTCGGATGAAAATAATGTTGCGTAAATGCGTTTGTAGAAAAAAACAACATAATTGTTGCAATGAAAAACGCCAGTGCTGCATATAGGTAAAAAGGGATTACAACCTTGTATGTTGTATTCTTTACCGCGTTTGAAGAAGTTGTAGTGGCAAACATATCAACTCCTAAATATCAGCAGGTGCACTTCGCCACCACTGATTTCTTTTATCCTATATTCAAATCCTTTTTCGCTTATTTCAGGCAACAAAAAAACAGGAATGCGTTTATGATAAACAAACAAAGCTTCATCCTTAGCCATTTTGCCAAGAGCTTCTAAAATAGTGTGCATCGGTTTTGGCATTTCCAATTGCCGCACATCTATTGTACGAATGTTAGGGCCAAATTTTAAAACCGCCTGTTCCCAATCATTTGCATTTGGCAATATATCAGCATTAATTTTTAAATTTTTTAATGGTTTGTAGAAGTAAGTTTCAAAATGATCTTTTGCAATTTCATCTACATAGGTTTCAAAACCTTTTTTATTCAGTAATGAAATCAACGGTGTAGGTTCAAAGGAGTTGATGATCTTCAAAACATGTCCGGGTTCAACAATTTTTATTTTTTCTAAAATGATATGCAACGGATCACTGCCCGAAGCAATTATTGGACGTACATCCAACTCCAACACTTTGTCTTTAGTTAAACCGGTAATAAATGGTGGGATTTGTTTCTTTCCTGTTTCAATAACTCTTACTTTTTTATCAATTTCAAAACCAAGTGGCTCTAGTTTTTTATAAAAATCATCAATACTGCATCCGCCAAATTTTGAGGCAGCAAATAAGGAAGTACGACCAGCCATTACTTTACGCAGCAAAGGATTACGTAGTTTTTCAAACTTTGGGCTTATGCTGATGATGGCATCCAACGCCTTTGCATTCTCTTTTAAAACCTGGGCAATTTTTGTATCGGCTGTAATGATCATTTTCATTCAAAATATTGATCGTAAATTTTTACTCTGTTATCGATCGAATTAAATAAGGTTGTTGCTTCCTCTTCTTTTGTAACCTCTTTCAGGCTATTGACATCTTTTAAAATTGGTTCAAGCCATAGGTGCAATGCATCATGATCTGGTCCTTTCATCCTGCATTCTTTGATCAATGTATTTAAGCTGTTTTGCAAATCAGTTGCAAACACATTAAAACCAGTAATGTTCTTTTCCTTCTTCAGATTAAATTAATTTACAATCGATGTTAAGTCTTTTACATTTTCATTAGTGCTTTCATCGCTGTTCCATTTCATTCCATTATTCAAAGAAAGTACTTCGTTTTTTGGTTCTTCGTGTTGCAACGTATCCTTTGTATGCGCAGAGGTTTCTTCCTTATTGGAAACATTGCTGTTGCAAGCCAACAAGAAACTTGTGCTAAAAAACAACACTAATATTTTTTTCATTAAATACTTATTTGATAGTTAATTTAAAGAACTGGATAGAAAAAAGGCAGGTCCTTATAATAATGTGCAAGCAATCGCTACGTTAAATAAAGACCTGCCAATACTTCTATCTTAATTCCTTTTCAAGCTTTATAGCTTTTGGAAAAAGAATGTTGTTTTCAAGGTGGATATGGATGAATAAATCACTTTCAAATTCTTCCATCATTTTAAAAAATACATTATAGCTTGCACAGGCATCTTCGGGCAATGCATAGTTTTTACTCAAGGTTCTTATCTGTTCCAAATTTCTACCTACTGCTTCATGTTCATGCTGCATCATATTAATTGGATTTTCAACTGTACCAAAACCCACTGGTTGTAATGGCTGACCCGAATTTTTTGCTGCCACCAGTTGCTTCACAAAAGGAAACAGAATATTCTCTTCTTTCCCCATGTGGTCAATAAGTTCTTCATTAATTTCTTCCACCAAACTCCGAATCGTTATTAACTCCGGGTGATGGTTGCCATGTACACTGGCAACTTTAGTTGCATAGCCTCGAATTTCGGGCAAAGTTTTCTTTACATAACTGTGGTGCGTATTCACGATATAATCTGCAAGAAAATCGGGTGCCCAGTCATTATAAGGAAGCGGCCTTGAAACAAAATTTTTATCTGCTTGCTTTAATTCTTCTTCAACCCTGGTAACATCGATTCCTTTTTCAGCACATGCTTCCTGGACGGTTTTCTTTCCGCCGCAACAAAAGTCAAGGCCATATTTTTTAAATATTTCTGCCTTACGTAAATCTTTGGTCGCTATCTCCCCCATCGTTTCTGCATTACCAATATTCTTCCTGATTTCTACTAGCCACATCGGGCCTTTTTCTAAATATTCCCAGGTAAATACATTGCCTCTTTCACCCAACATCTGGTAATACAAAGGCTTTGGATCATGGTCATTTAAAATACGAAAAGCTTCACCAGGCAACAATTCATCAAAATACCGGAAAATGGTAGGATGCTTTTGGCGTGGTTCGATCAACGTTACATTCAATACAAAAAGGTCATCGGTTTTTTCCATTTTATGTTCTGAAATCGAACTTATGGGTGCTGTATTATTTTTGGTTTTCGTAATCTCAACTTTCCATACCTCCGGACCATTTTCAATTTTTTTCCAATCAAAAACTTCACCTTTTTCCGCTTTCATTTCATAGTACAGCGGAATGGGATCATGATCGTTTACCAATAAAAATGACTCACCATTTTTAAGGTCATCAAACTTTTTTAAAATGGTGGGATGCTTTAAAGCCGGCGCCAGGTCCGGTACAAATAATCTATCTATTGTATTCATAAATGTGGTAATTAAAGAATAAAAGTATTCAAATACTTTTATTCAAAAATATGATTTTCCTCAATTGATTATTTGAGTTTAATTATCCAATTAATCAATACGTGTAAAACCTCAGCTGGTCATCTTTATTTTTAATTTCTAACCGCCACCGCTATTTTTGAATCTGCCGTTCCGTAATATAAAAACCACTTGTTTTTAAAGTGAACAAGTCCTTCAACAAAACACACTTCATTTACCTCTCCTACCTTTTCATAAGGTTTATCAGGCTGAATAAAATTCGTATTTGTTCTTGCGATCAGTTTATAAGGTTGGTTTT
>JAKFCI010000404.1:0-9223 GCA_036676725.1 Chitinophagaceae bacterium | reverse complement strand
GATCTTGCTTTTCAGGACAAAATGATCTTGTATAATTCTATGGGAAGATTGGATAAGATGTTCTTATATGGTGTTTCAGATATAAAGAAATAAAAGACATTGTAAAAATACAAGATAAATTGGATTTATCAGATTTACTAATAAATTAAATTTCTAATGTTTTAATAATGAATCTTTTACTAAGGACGATATAGCCATAAAATGTGCCAACATATTTTTTACATACGAACTATTTTTTTTATATTTCTTCTAATTACTTCAAAGTCGATATATAAACATGATATCCAATAGGCCGTTCGAATATTCATGCTCAATTTTAAAGATCCTTTCACGAGAATTAAAGCAAGTTTTTTATTCTTTTCAACTTTTGAAATCCGATAAGCGGATTTTGCATAGCTAATAGCAAAATTATTTTTGGCGGCTTTTTTTACTTTTTCTTTTTGTTCAACAGGCAAATAATCTTGAACAATTTCTATGACTTTTAAAATATCGTCTATATTTTTCCCCGTTGCCACGTATTCACTCGAAATATTTGTACTATGTCCTCCACGATATGTAGCTAGGCATTTTGGCGAGTAGGCTACAGGATATCTTGAAGCAATGCGTATCCACATTTCCCAATCCTCACCATAATGTACTCCGAAAAAACTACCAAGTTCCTCATAAACGCTTCTTTTAACAACTACAGCCGGTGGTTGAATCATTTGTTTTGAAGCGATCTTTAGTAACCAATTGTCAATAATTCCAGGTTCCTTTAATATTTCTTGAGATGGAAGATTTTCAATTTCATTCTCATTTACCCAATTAAAATTAGTTATTGCACTTCCGCTTGTAGGAAATTTTTGAAATAGGGAATCGATCTCGTTATAAAATCCTTTTTTCACAAGATCATCACCATGCAGCAAATGAATGTATTGACCTTTGGCTCTATTTATACAAGTTTCGAAGTTTCGCAGACTACCAACATTTTCATTTTGCTGGTAAAAATTTATTCTACCTTTTCCAATGTCTTTTACCAATTGTTCTACATTTCCATCAGTGCTGCAATCATCAATAACTTCTATTTGCATTTTGTGTGGACCCATATCCTGGCACAAAACGCTCTCAATCGTTTTCGAGAGATAATGAAAACAATTATAAGAAGGTATCATAACTGAAAACAGGGGACGATTTTCCAAAGCGGATAAAGATTGAATTCGCGGAGGGCTGGATGGAGTACGTGAATGCACTTTAAATTATTTAAAAATCAAAGTGAATGAACCAATTTATAAATTTTTTGACCTGCAGATTTCCAATTTAATTCTGTTACGTACTTATTATAGGAAGAATAACATAGTTCTTTATATGCATTTTCGTTTTCTACCAAATCACTAATATAATTAACTGCATTATTTACAAATTCAGGATGAGTATAAACTTTACCGTTGATATCATTTGAAATAATATCCGGATGTCCACCAATATTAGATACGATACATGGAACACCAAAAGCATTCGCTTCAGAAAAAGCAACAGGCGTGCAATCAGCTAAACTTGGTCCCAACAAAAAAGTACTCGAAGCTATAATTTTGGAAAGTTTACCTTGACCTTCCTGGCTTGCTTTTGATATGTACCCGTGATTTACAATATATTTCGAAGACACATTTTTGGGTAAATGTTTAATGCCTACAATATGCAAAGTGGCATTAATGCCAAGTTCATTTAATTTTTCCGTTACAGATAAAGCGTATTGCCCACCTTTTCTAACCCAATCAACTCCTAAAAAGAGCAGGTTAATTGATTTTGTGATTTTACGAGATTCAATATGAGCAGTAACTTGTTCCAAATCCGGTGTAAAATCTAAATTAGCGCCAAATGGAACAATGAAGACTTTATTTTTATCTGCATTATAATCATTGATAGCAGAATCAGCTGCCCATTGGGATGTATAAATGAGCATATCTGCGTTATTCACAGCTTCCTGGTCTATTTGACGGCCTTCAAATAAACATGTTTTGGTGAAACTTGTAAATTCTGGATAAAAATTAAGAAGTGAATCAAACGTTGCATCTGCAAATAAAATTTTTTTAAGGTCTCTTTTAAGATTCGCCAGGATTATTGTGTTGGGAGATAATATATGCGTTGCATTTGCAGTCCTATTATCTATTAATTCTGCGTAATATTTTGACACATCATTATTGAAGCGGGGCGAATAATGCTTATGCATGACACTTTTCATAAAATGCTGTTTCATTTTATGAAAAATTCGATCTGGTAAAATAAGGTTATTAACATAATCTACATCAAACCCTGCTTGCTCCAGCATTTTTCCATAATATATTCCTAACCCTGACCAGTTATGGATATTGCCCGCATCAAAATCTGTAGCATAAACAAGTTTCATCAAATTCAATTATAAATTCCGGTACGGCAAATTAAAACACATTCTAATCCTCTTTTTCTTTCTATTATAGTATAGATCATGGTCCACTTATAAAAATAAGTTGAAATAAACCAACATCATAAAAATTAGCAGAAGTTACTTCGTGGTGAGGTAATTTTCATGCACGGTTAAGCTTAACTAATTTCTCATTTATTTCAGGAAAATGAACAAAGTTAAAGTTGATTTCAAAATCAGGTTCAAATATATAAAATAAAAATATTATTTTATATATGGGGAGAAAAATAAAAAGAAAAGGAAAAATGGTGATTCGGATTGGATTCGAACCAATGACCTACTGCTTAGAAGGCAGTTGCTCTATCCAACTGAGCTACCGAACCATTAAATATGGATACAAAGACAATAGTTAAAAACAAAAATTTTTGTATGTTATGTCTTGCGTCGTTTATACAACGGGCGCAAAGATAAAGGAATCTTTATTTTCAAAACGCATTCGCTAAACCAAATCTCAATTAATCTAAATGCGGGCTTTGAGAATCCAATAATGATTGATTTGAGATAAAAGGTATTTTAGCCGCCAATTATGGATCAAACATTTTTATTTGGCAAAGATCATCTCACGATTCACAAAGCAATAGAATTATCGGAGGGAAAATTAAAAGGAATTTTAGATGCCGATACAATTGAAAGCATAAAACAAAGCCAGGAACATGTTCAGCGAATGGCTGAAGATGGAAAAACAGTTTATGGCATTACGACCGGTTTTGGAATACTTGCAAATAAAAAAATAAGCCAGGAGGATACAATTTTATTACAATATAAAATTTTACAAAGTCACAGCGTAGGCGTTGGTGACCCGGTACCAATGGAAGTTGCAAAATTAATGATGATCACAAAAGTTCATTCACTTGCGCAAGGATACTCCGGGATTCAACTTTCCACCATTGAAAGAATATTATGGCACATAGATAATGACATTATCCCGGTAGTACCTGAAAAGGGGAGTGTTGGTGCATCCGGCGATCTTGCCCCATTAGCGCATTTATTTTTGCCATTAATCGGTCTGGGCGAGGTTTTTTACAAAGAAACAAGATTAAAAACCAGGGAGGTATTAAACCAGTTTGGGATTTCCCCAATTGAATTAGGGCCGAAAGAAGGACTTGCATTAATTAATGGAACACAATTTATTTTATCATTTGCTATCAAAGCAGTTCAACGATTACACAATTGCCTTGAAGCGGCTGATATTATTGGGGCCATGAGCCTTGAAGCACTGACAGGCACTAAAGCGCCATTTGATATTCGGCTGCATTCATTAAGGCCTTATAAAGGCAACCTTTTGGTTGCACAAAGATTAAGGGGCTTGCTCAATGATTCAGAAATTATGCAAAGCCATTTGGATTGCGGCCGTGTGCAGGATCCGTATTCTTTGCGTTGTATGCCGCAAGTGCATGGTGCATCGCGTAATGCATGGTTGCATTTAAAAGATCTGACCGAGATAGAACTTAATTCTGTTACAGATAATCCAATCGTTTTTGGCGCAGATGATACCATAAGTGGTGGAAATTTTCACGGGCAATCGTTGGCACTGCCATTAGATTATGCTTGTTTTGCAGCTTCTGAAATTGGAAATATATCAGATAGAAGATGTTATTTATTATTAGAAGGAAAATGGGGTTTACCAATGCTTCTAATGAAAGATGTTGGATTAAATAGTGGTTTTATGATTCCGCAATACACCACTGCGGCTTTGGTTACTGAAAATAAAACACTTTGTTTTCCTGCCAGTGCAGATAGCATTCCAACTTCTTTAGGACAGGAAGATCATGTTAGCATGGGAAGCATCAGTGGAAGAAAGTTGAACCAAATAATTGACAATTTAGAATTTATACTTGCCATTGAATTATTAAGTGCCAGCCAGGCTATTGAATTTCGTTTACCGCATAAAAGCAGCCCGGTTTTGCAATTTGCGCATAACTATGTACGTGAGTTTGTGGGCTTTGCTGAAGAAGACCGCATTTTTGCTGATGACATAAATAAGATCACAAAAATAATTTCTGATTTTTCTTTCGTAAGTAAAGTAAATGAATTTGCTTTAGCCGAAAATTTAGAATTAAATAAAGATTTTGAATCGTTTGGTTTGTAATAAATTTTATGAAAAAGCGTTGCGACCTGAATACATAACTTAAAGGACGATTGTAATTTTGTTGATGGTTGATTGGAAAGTACAAGAGTGCGACGCAACCAAAGTTCAATAGAGTTAATTGCCCGATTTAAAAAATAAACTATGTCTGTTTCAACTGTTTCAAAATACGATGCGGTAAAATACAAAACACCTACAGGTACTCAATTAAGTTGCAAAGGATGGATCCAGGAAGCTGCCTTACGCATGTTGTTAAATAACCTGGATCCGGAAGTAGCTGAGCGTCCGGATGATTTAATTGTTTATGGTGGTAGAGGAAAAGCTGCACGCAACTTTGAAGCACTTGATAAAATAATTGCTTCTTTAAAATCATTGGAAAATGATGAAAGTCTTTTAATACAAAGTGGTAAGCCAATTGGTATTTTTAAAACCCACAAAGATGCGCCACGTGTACTTATTTCAAATTCGCAGCTTGTACCCAATTGGGCAAATTGGAAAGTGTTTGACGAATTGGAAAAGAAAGGTTTGATGATGTATGGACAAATGACAGCGGGAAGCTGGATCTATATTGGCTCGCAGGGAATAGTACAAGGAACTTATGAAACTTTTGCCGCCATAGCGAATAAACATTTTGGCGGAACCCTTAAAGGCACACTCAATGTAACAGCGGGGTTGGGAGGAATGGGCGGTGCGCAACCACTTTCAATTACTATGAATGAAGGCGTTTGTTTAGCAGCGGAAGTTGAAAGATGGCGAATTGAAAAAAGGTTAGAAACTAAATATTGTGATTTATTAATAGAAAATATTGATGAAGCAATTGACAAGGCGATTGAAGCAAAACAAAAAGGTGAAGCCTTATCTATTGGCGTTGTATGCAATGCGGTTCATTTATTAGAGCGTTTAATTGAACGAAATATTATTCCTGATACACTAACTGATCAAACCTCCGCGCATGATCCGCTAATTGGTTATTGGCCGCACGAAATTAGTTACGAGCAGGCAAAAATTTTGCGTGAAGAAAACCCGGAACAATATTTAGATTTCGCATATGCATCAATGTTTCGACATGTACAATTAATGTTGGAATTACAAAAACGTGGTGCTGTAACTTTTGATTATGGAAATAATATTCGAGCCCGTGCAAAAGAAAGAGGATTAGAAAATGCTTTTGATTTCCCAGGATTTGTACCAGCATATATCCGTCCGCTTTTTTGCGAAGGCAAGGGACCTTTTAGATGGGCTGCACTAAGCGGTGACCCGCAAGATATTGATGTAACGGATAAAGTAATTGCCGAACTATTTCCTCAAAACACCTCTTTACAACGGTGGTTGAAATTAGCTAAAGAAAAAATTTCTTTTCAAGGTCTTCCTGCACGCATCTGTTGGTTAGGGCAAGGAGAAAGAGAAAAGGCAGGTTTGGCATTTAATGAACTAGTTAAAAGCGGCAAAGTAAAAGCGCCAATTGTTATTGGTCGAGATCATTTAGATACAGGTTCGGTGGCCTCGCCAAACCGAGAAACAGAGGCGATGTTGGATGGAAGTGATGCAGTAGCAGATTGGCCTATATTGAATGCATTGGTTAATACTGCTGGTGGCGCAAGCTGGGTAAGCCTTCACCAGGGTGGTGGGGTAGGAATGGGTTATAGTATACATGCAGGAATGGTGATTGTTGCTGATGGAACAGATGATGCAGCTGCAAGATTGAGTAGGGTATTAAGAAATGATCCTGGAATTGGTGTAATAAGGCATGCAGATGCTGGTTATGATATTGCAAAAAAAACAGCTGAAGAATTTGATTTAAACCTGTAAAAAATAAGGTTACCCAATTTATTTAAATTATTATATTCTGCCTGTACCATTCGTAATTAAGCGTACACATATTTTTTTATGGTCAATGGTCTAATTTTTGGAGTAATAGCAACGCACCAGCAAAAGACTTATGAGCAGACTTTTAGTAATATCCAACAGGTTACCTTTTTCAATTACAAGAACAGGAGATGAAATTTCTGTGCGCCAAAGTTCCGGCGGTCTTGTATCTGCAATTAAAAGTTATTTTGAATCTGATGATAATGATTCAGAGCAATACACCGATAAAATATGGATAGGTAGTGTTGATGCTCCCCAAGAAGACTGGCAACTTGCCGAGGAACAAAATACAGTACAAAGCGATTTTGGAATTGTACCCATCTTTCTTGATAAAGATGTTTACGATGGGTATTACAATGGTTTCGCCAATTCAACGCTATGGCCTTTGTTTCATTATTTTCCCTCACTAGTAGAATATATCGAAGAATTTTACGAGGCATATAAAACTGCCAATGAAATTTTCGCCAATAAAATAATTAAAACCTACGAACCCGGCGATGTTATTTGGATCCATGATTACCAATTAATGCTGGTGCCGCATATGGTGAGGACGGCATTGCCAAATGCAACGATTGGTTTTTTTCTACATATACCATTTCCATCTTACGAACTGGTTAGAATAATGCCAACCGCATGGAAAAAAGAACTATTGCGTGGCGTGTTAGGTGCAGATTTAATTGGCTTTCATACTCACGATTATGTGCAACATTTTATCCAGTCAGCTAAAATGATTTTGCAGGTTGAAAATTCATTTAATCAAATACAATACGAAAACCGCATTATTAAAACCGACCTTTTTCCAATTGGAATTGACTATAAAAAATTTAGGAAAGCCATAACGGACAAAGACGTTGTTGAAATTTGTACAACACTTGAAAAAAAATTTTACGACCAGAAAATTATTTTTTCTGTTGACCGGCTAGATTATACAAAAGGATTGATCTACCGGTTAAAAGGATATGAGGAATTTTTAGATCGATACCCTGAATGGAAAGGCCAAGTAGTTTTTATTTTAAACATTGTTCCATCCAGGGATGTCATTCAAACTTATGCACAAAGAAGAAGAGAAATTGAAGAAAAAGTAAGTGCCATTAATGGAAGATTATCGACCTTAAACTGGCAGCCGCTCATTTATCGCTATAACCACCTTGATTTTGATGAAATGTGTGCATTATACCAAACTGCAGATGTTGCATTGATAACTCCTTTACGCGATGGTATGAACCTGGTTGCTAAAGAATACATAGCAAGCTGCCTGGATAAAGGTGTTTTAATTTTAAGTGAATTAACCGGGGCGGCAAGTGAATTAAATGAGGCAATACAAGTAAACCCAAGCGATACAGGCGAAGTAGCGGATGCAATAGCATCTGCATTAAATATGCCTTTGATTGAACAACGCTCCAGGCTTAGTTATATGCAAAGAAGATTAGCTGAATATGATGTTGTAAAATGGATCAATGATTTTTTAAATGTATTGCACTTGACAAAAATTGAACAGGAAAAACAGAAAGTAAATGTTTTAGATAAAGAAACCATCCAACAAATGCAGATTGAATTTTCACAAGCAGAAAAACGCTGTATTTTATTGGATTATGACGGTACATTAGCGCCCTACCAAAAGATTCCAAACCTTGCAATTCCTGGCGAAGATTTGCTTCAGCTATTAGCAAATTTGTCGAATGATGAAGCAAATGAAATTATTATTATTAGCGGCCGTGATAGCGAAACTTTAGAAAAATGGATGGGGCACTTACCATTAAGTTTAATAGCCGAACATGGCGCCAGTATAAAGTATAAAGGTCAAAACTGGCAACAACAAGTTTCCATCAGCCCCGAATGGAAAGACCAGATAAGGCCATTGCTTGAACTTTTTGTAACAAGGTGCGTTGGATCTTTTGTTGAAGAAAAAACTAACACACTGGCATGGCATTATAGAAATACACATCCCGATCTAGGTTTTATTCGTTCACGTGAATTGCGTAATAGTTTATTACAATTAATAACAAATACTCCACTACAGGTTATTGATGGCAATAAAGTATTGGAGGTTCGTTTAACAGGTATTGATAAAGGAGTGACTGCACAAAAAATTGTTGGTCACTATTCGCCACAGTTTACTTTATGTATTGGTGATGACACAACTGATGAAGATATGTTTAAAGTATTGCGGGATAAAGCTTATACCATAAGAATAGGACGCGGCAATACCGCAGCTAATTACACAATTTTGAGCCAGGTTGAAGTAGCCCCCTTCTTAAAAAAAGTTTTATTGCAAGAACACAGTTTACAAATGCATTAATTATTTTATTAACGAAATAATTAGTTTTAATGGAACAATTACACGTTCCCTGCGATTTACTAATTCATAGTTTAATTGTTGCAATGCTCTTTCTAACAGGTAAGTTTGAACGAACATTTCTTTATCTTCTTTAGATTTAGGAATAAATGGTATGTCGTGTAAATTTTCGTAATAGGAATTCAAAAATATACTGCTCATAAAAAAGGCCCATTGTTCTGCAAAGGGCATTAAAACATTTGTATCATCAACAGGTATTTGGTCATTCATAAAAAACCCTTCGTAAGTAACATCATAGATAGAAGTAACCATGCTTGCCAGGTCACGCATAGGCGAGCGCTTTAATCTTCTTTCACTATAAGATCTTGAAGCATTTCCCCCAAAATCTTGTATGACAAGATCTTTACCGGTTAGCAATACTTTTTGTAATTCGAAACTGCCATGAATTCGGATCTTTTCTATATCGAGCTTTTTATTATAAATGCGTTTTAAAATTTCAAGGATATCATCCTTTTTACCAATCAATTGCCCTATGTCT
>JAKFCI010000403.1:0-2765 GCA_036676725.1 Chitinophagaceae bacterium | reverse complement strand
AGTGCGGAAATTGCCGGCAAATTTCTAACCGGTAAAATGGATAATGAATCTATTCGGGAAATAAAAAGTTGCATTCTTTCATCTCATAGCAAACAAAGACCCGCTTTATTTATTGCCCGTGTTTTGTGCGATGCGGTAAGCTTTCAGTTAGCAGACAGTAATTATCCAAATTATTTAGAATTGTTAAGAAAGGAATGGATTGCCACACGCAAAAAAAAGTATTCTTACCGGGAATGGCTGAAAAAACATGCAGCGTTATTGGATGAACATACACACTTTACAGATTCGGCAAAAAGAATGTTTGCACAGGGCAAGAGAAAAAATAAGAAACGTTTGCAAAAGTTACTGGAACAGCATGACCGGTTATTGCCCGACGGCGAATCGACAGAAGGAAAAATGGATATTATTTTTGAAGATAAAATAAAGCTGGAAAGAGGTGTTGAAACGCTTTTCCGTGTTACATCTCGCCGTCATACAGAACTTTCAACAATGGCACACAATAAAGCTAGCTTGTTGATCACCATCAATGCTTTGATCATTTCCGTTATCCTTTCAGTGCTTTCCACCAAATTGCAAACAAACCGGCAATTGATCCTTCCTACAGTATTGCTTATTATGACAAGCGTAAGCACCATTGTCATCGCTTTTATATCTACACGACCAATATTATTGGGTACAAAAAAAACGCCATCATCATTCGAAGCGAATGAAAGCAACATTCTGTTCTTTGGTCATTTTTTAAAAATGTCAATGGATGAATATAAAAAAGCCATCCGCGATACGATCGTTGATAAAGAAAAAATTTATGACAGCCTTTCCCGCGACATTTATTACCAGGGCCTGGTGCTTGTGGAGAAATACAGGTACATCACCATTGCATATTATGTATTTATTATTGGGTTGGTGGTATCAACACTTGCATTTATGCTCACCTTTATATTTTTCAACCCCGCGCCATAATAAAAAGCGGGCTTACAATCTAGCTTGCAAAAAAGGTAATAAATTATAAAATTATTTCCGGCATTTGTGAAGGATCAAACGCTCCTTTTCTAAGGTTGATGCCATATTCCATATAAGCTTTTAAGCAAGCTAAAAAATTGGCCCAGCCTTCTGTATTGCTGCTTAACCATTTAATACCAGCTTCATTATTTTCGCGGCTCCCTTCCCTAATGGTTACCAGAGTTTCATCTTTTGCTTTTTCTTCTAAACTAATTTCAACAAGGGTTTTAATCGTATTGTCTTCCCAATCATCCCACGTGTAAGAAATGAATTCGTCCTTTACAACTTTTTCAACACGAACAGGAAACTCCATATCAAATTCCGGGAACTGCCAGGTCAGGGTTTTACCGGCTTCCATACGTCCCGTACTTTTCGAAATAAAGTAATTTGACATTTTACCCGGATCAACAATCGCTTCAAATACTTCGTGTGCAGGTTTTAAAATTTTAAGTGAGGTTTTTATTTTTAATTTATCTGGATTAGACATACACTAAATTATTTTATACCGAACGAAACTTCTGATAATTTGATATTATTATAATTGGTGGTTTTTTAAATACTTGTCCATTGATATTTCTCCACTGCCTTTCAGCAAAATATAAATTAATAAAAACAACACGATCAATGAAAGAATGAAATCAGAACCGAATTCTGCAAGTCCTTGTTGCGGTATGATAAAAACCAAAGCACCTAATAGTACCGGTATTTGTAATAAAACTGCAAACCGGGTAAACAACCCAATAATGATAAATACGCCACCAAACAAATGCGCAAACATTACGTAAGCTGTAAAAAAACCTACTGCACCGGCAAACCGGCTTTCTAAGATCATATTCCGCAATATTTCTGCATTGCTGATAAAAAAGATGGCTTTAAGAATAAGCACCATACCGAGTATAATTCTGGCAATAAGCAGGAGAAAAGATTGATTGGTATGGTTCCAATGTTGGAATCTGGTGAGCATGGCCATAACCTCAATTTTATACAACAAAGTTATTTTCTTTATTAATATGTTGCCTATGGAATCTGGCAGGTTCTGCTGAAATTTAGGCTTTCTGATAAATGCATTAACGCTTAAGGCGTAAAATCGGTTGTACTTTTGCCGCCATGCAACAAAAGAATTATTCTACAGAAACGATCCTTTCCAACTTAAACATAGATGAGTTAAATGATATGCAGCTGGCTGCATTGGATGCGGCTGAAAAAAATGATAATATAGTTTTATTATCTGCTACCGGGTCGGGAAAAACCTTGGCTTTTTTGTTGCCTGTTTTAAACCTGCTTGATAAAGAAAATAAAAAAACACAGGCGCTGATCATCGTTCCGTCCAGAGAATTGGCACTACAAATTGAACAAGTTTTTAAATCGATGGGCACAGGTTTAAAAATTAGCTGTTGCTATGGCGGACATAAAAGAGAAACGGAAGAAAATAACCTGATTCAACCACCGGCATTGATCGTTGGTACACCAGGCAGGCTTGCTGATCATATTCGCCGAGGAAATATTACGATCGAATCAATAAAAACATTAGTGCTTGATGAGTTTGATAAATCACTGGAAATGGGTTTCCAGGAGGAAATGGCTTTTATTATTGGCTCTCTACCGGCATTAGATAAAAGAATATTAACCTCTGCCACCGATGCTGCTGAAATACCTCATTTTATTGGCGCAACCAATCCTGTTAAATTAAATTTTTTACCGGAGGGTGGTGAAAAAACAGAGGCACTTGCAATTCAAACCGTATTATCACCCGAAAAAGATAAATC
>JAKFCI010000402.1:0-2262 GCA_036676725.1 Chitinophagaceae bacterium | reverse complement strand
ACAGACAGAAGCAGCGTTTTAAACTGCTTTTTTGATGGGTTCTTTACATTTTTTCCGCAGGTTGTGTGCCAGTGCCGGTAACCCGGTTTCGATGGTTACTTTTTCTTTACCACGAAGCATAAACCGTTTAAAGCCGTGGTTGTGTTTGATGTTGGCGAACACAGGTTCTGCGTCGTGGCAACGTTGTTTTCTTTTTTTAATTCCTTCCTCACTTAACAGGTGCTCATTGGCCTGTTGTTTTAAGACATTGAGGCGATGATTTACTTCGATGATTCTCTTACCGCTGCTTTTATGGCAACTGCCGTTTAACGGTCAATTGTTACAGTTTTCCGTTTCATATTTTGTGACCTGTTGTATAAATCCTGTGGCTGTTACTTTACCGATAGTGCCTTTGTTTGCAAGTGCTGCCCTATCATAGGGCATACATAATAATCTTCTTCTTTGTTGTAATGTAGTTATCAGCTGCAAATGGCTTTTTACTTTGTATTGTTTGATTTTGCTGCCTGTCTATTTAGACAGAACAGACAAATTTTTCAATAACCTCTTTGGTTTGTGGTAAAAGGAGTCGTTTGTCAGCTTCCCAAAACCAAACGGCGGTAACATCAGTGTGCATTAGCTCGGCAAATTGTCTTTGCGTTAAACCGTTCAAAAACCTGAATTTTTTGGACCAATCACATGTGCAATTGTGTTGGTTATTTCGTCGGAAGCGTATTGCGTTTACTTGTTGGCTTTGTTTTCAATTTCTTCGTAATTATTAAGACGCATTAAAGATCCAATCACGCTTGTTTTGTTGATAAGAAGTTTTTTTGCCTTAGCGTAAGATGTTTCGATTTCCAACCCTCTGTCTTTTGAATTGTCTTCATCACTCCAGCTTTCAAATATGATGTACCTGGTATCAATATTTGTGAAACTTATTTTCAGATCTCCGAAACCTGCGTTTGCCTTTCCTCCAAAACGCCACTCTCCTTTGTAATGGAATTGTTTCCAAGATGAAGCGTCAAGTTTAGACGGGAATTGCAGTTCGATGTTTTCCTTGGTTCCAAAACGGTAAACCAAATATTTACCAGAGCTATCAGCACACAGCGAAACTGTTTTCTTGTTGTTTGCTGTCTTGAAACTTATAAGTTGTTCATTAGCTGCGCAAAAATGTTCTGAAAGATTATTTTTTTTAGTTGGGCTTGCATAAATAATAAAGAGTAGATATATAATTACAAAATTCATTGTTGGAAATAACAGAAATATTTCTGCTAGTATACAGAACAACTTTTAAAATTCAAAAGGTTTATTTTATAACCCACCAAAACGATCCCCATGCATCTCCACAACCGGTAACTCCTTTCACAAAGGCTCTAAAATTTTCAGCTGTTGCATGTAACAATTGAATTTGCAGCAAAGTAATTCTTTCTCTCTAAAACGGTTTATCTTGCCGTAAAATACAACATGTATTCACCTGAGAAATACTGGAATGCTGTAGCAACAGAAATTGGAAGCCGTGAAAATGGAAACGTTATAGCCGGTGATGACGAACCTTACTATAGATATAAACGAAGTGTTTTACTAAACCTGCTGAAAACAATTCCCTTTTCGAATAACAAAGTACTTGAACTTGGTAGTGGGCCCGGCGGAAATTTGTATGAAGTGTCGTTGATGAATCCCGCAGAGTTATGGGGTTGTGATGTATCGGCAGAAATGTTGAAGCTTGCAGAAAAACAATTGGCGGGAAAACATGTTCAACTAAAAAAAATTAAACGACTTGCAGAAAGAGATGCGCAGTTGCGATAATCAAAGTGTGATTTTTTTTTCTTTCGAAGCAGATAGATAAACTGTAGCCCCGAAGGTTTGCGATATTAATAATAACGAAAAGGAATGCAATTGATAAATAATATATCAAAAACGTATTAAATCAATTTGCCATATCCGGTTATAACTGAAAGAATTGGTTAAGTAATCTGTGTTTTTAAAAGTTCTAATATTTCATGAGCTGCCACTAATCCACTTTTGCGCCACAAAACTTTGCCGTTCTTAAAAATGAATAAGGAAGGAACAGCCTGTATATTGTATAATTGTATGTAATATGGGTTCTTGTCAATATCAATTTTCAATATGGTGGCTCTATCCCCAACGTGTTGTTTGACTTCATGTAACACAGGCGCCATCATTTTACAAGGCCCACACCATTCTGCAAAAAAGTCAACCAGAACAGGTTTTTCACCTTTTATATGTCCTTCAAAATTATTCATACTTGTATTCAATTAGTATTGC
>JAKFCI010000401.1:0-3622 GCA_036676725.1 Chitinophagaceae bacterium | reverse complement strand
AGCTTAAAGGATCTGAAATTATTCTTACAACAGAGTAAGTTTGCAAAAAAAAATGGACAAATCAATTAATGCGATAAAAAAAATCTTATTTGGAATCATCATTTCCTCAATAAATTTTCTTTACGCTCAAAGTATTCCCGATTGGGAAAACCCCGATGTCAATGGCATAAATAAAGAACAACCACATGCATATAGTTTTTTGTTTGAACAGAAAGCAGGTAATCCAGCAGTTCAATCACTTAACGGTATCTGGAAATTTAAATGGTCACCTGATCCGCAATCAAGACCGGTAGATTTTTATACGGAGAAATATTCAACAGTCAACTGGAATAACATCCTCGTTCCGGGAAACTGGGAAATGCAGGGATTTGGAACGCCCATTTATACCAACTTTGTTTATCCATTCAAACGGGATCCGCCAAAAGTTACCAGCGAACCTGAAAAACATTTCACAAGTTTTCTTCAAAGAAACCCAGTGGGCAGTTATTACACAACGTTCATCATTCCTGAAAGCTGGAATAACAAACAAGTATTTATAAACTTTGGCGGCGTACTCTCAGCGATGTATGTGTGGGTGAACGGACAAAAGGTTGGATACAGTGAAAACTCTATGTCGCCTGCTGAATTTGATATAACAAAATACATTCGTAAAGGTGAAAACAAACTGGCCGTTGAAGTATATCGCTGGTGCGATGGCAGCTATCTGGAAGACCAGGATATTTGGCGATTGAGTGGCATTTTCAGAGACGTTGATTTAATTGCCCGACCCAAAACTTTTATCAGCGATTTTTTTGTAAAAGCTGTACCAGACAAAATATTTGAAAACGCTGATGTTTCTATTGCTTTTACCATTGACAACCGTTCCATTCAAAATGTTTCGGGATTGCACATAGATGCTGAAGTCTCTGGCTTTTCATCACAAGGCAATTTAATTGATCTCTCTTTTAGCAAGCAGGTTCCATTGCTTCAAAAGTCAAAACAAACATCACTTGAATTAAAATCGTTAATAAAACATCCAAAGCTTTGGAGTGCCGAAACACCGGAGTTATATCATCTTATTCTGAAACTAAAAAACAATAAGAACGAGGTTGTTGACAACGCCGAATGTTATTTCGGTGTGCGCAAAATTGAAATACGTGGAGATGTATTTTACATCAATGGCAAAGCAGTTAAACTAAAAGGAGTGAACCGCCACGAGCAACACCCACGTACCGGAAGGCATGTGAGCCGCAATACAATGATTCGTGACCTGGAACTGATGAAGCAGGCAAATATCAATATGATACGTACCTGCCATTATCCTGACGATCCTTTGTTTTATGAGCTTTGTGATAAGTATGGTTTTTATGTAATGGACGAAGCAAACCAGGAGTCTCATGGTTTTGGTATTGGAAATAAAGAGATGGGCGATAACCCGGTATGGAAAAAATCGCATGTAGAAAGAGCTGTTTCATTGGTGCAACGTGATAAAAATCATCCTTGTGTTGTTTTTTGGTCGTTGGGAAATGAAGGTGGTCGTGGACAAAACCTGGTTGCTATGGCGGATACCATAAAAAAACTTGATACAAGCCGGGTGATTTATTCTGATTCACATCGTGAAGTTGCCGGCATTTACGATGAAGGTTATCTGCATCCTGTCGATCTGAAAAAGTTAGGAGAAAGGATAAAAGATAAACCGGTATTTATGCGTGAATACGCACATGTAATGGGTAACTCAGGCGGAAACCTGCAGGAATACTGGGATGTAATTTATGCCGATTCAAGTCTTACAGGTGCTGCTATTTGGGAATGGGTAGATCAGGGATTGGCGAAGAAAAAAGATGGTTCTCCTCTGAAACTCACTGAACATCCTGATGACTATCAATTAAAGGACGATGAGTTTTGGGCTTATGGCAGCGATTTTGGTGATCAGCCAAACGATGGGAATTTTTCTATCAAAGGTTTGATTTCATCCGACAGAAAGCCGTATCCTCATTACTATGAAGTTCAGAAAGTTTATCAGCCGGTTGTATTTCAATTGTTGAATGATAACAAAACAATCAAGGTTACAAATCATTTTGATTTCCTATCGCTTCGCAACTTCGATTTTGAATATGAGTATACATCAAACGGCAAATCACTGCAGAAAGGCAAGTTACGTTGCGACAATATTTTACCAGGAACGTCTTCAAGCATAATGCTTCCTTCATTGCAAACAGCTGATGCATCTTCATTTGAAATTTGTGTGAATATTTATGCAAAACTCAAAACTGCAACGCTGTGGGCGGAAGAAGGTTTTTGTATTGCACGTGAGCAATTCGTTATTAAACCATATTTGTGGGCAAAGCTGTTGCCTGTAGAAAAACAGGTAGCTGTAACAGAATCGTCATCGCAAATAGAATTAAAGACAGAAAGAATGTCTTTTACGCTTGACAGAAAAAATGGTTCATTAGTAAGTTGGAAAGTTAATGAGCAGGAATTATTGATAGGGAAACTTGAACCTTATTTCTGGAAAACAGCAAACGATAATCAAAAGCAAAGTGGTTTTGTGAACGAATTAGGCAAATGGAAAAAAGCAGCAGAAAATGCGGTGGTTAAAAACGTTGATGTATCAAGGCAAGGCAATTTGGTAACCGTTAAGTTTGATATGAATTTACCAACTATCGGTGCCAGCTATACGCTGAGTTACCAGTTGAACGGTGAAGGAAAACTACAGGTTGAAGCGACATACAAACCGTTGGGTGACAACATTCCGCTCATTCCTAAATTTGGCATGAGGGTACGTATCCCGGAAAGTTATAGCAGCATTGACTGGTATGGTCGTGGCCCATACGAAAATTACCCCGACAGGAAAACTGCTTCTTTAATAGGATTATACAATTCTTCGTTAACTAATTTCATTACAGCATATCCGGCGCCGCAAGACAATGCTAACCGTTGCGATGTTCGCTGGGTTTCTTTAAGTACCCAAAACAATAACAGCATTAAAATAACAGGTTTGCAGCCACTGAATTTTCGGGCATGGCCTTACACAGAAGATGATTTGGAAAACACACTGCACGATTACAAACTTCCGAAACGTGATTTTATTAACCTGAATATTGATTTGAATATTCATGGAGTGGGTGGCGATGATACATGGGGCGCTAAAACAATGGAGAAATATACTAATCCCGGAAACAAGCCCTATTATTTTGGTTTTATTATGGAGTATAATGGGAAACAATAGCTTATTGATAAATGAATCATTGGATAATATAAATCATAAAAGAGACGTAACAAAATGAACAGCTTAAATTCAAACAAGAAATACTATATGGCAAAACAAATAGTATTGGCGTTTATATTATTTATAAACTCTTTTTCAGGCATTGCACAAAATGGTAAGGAAAGAAAACAGTTATTTGATTATAACTGGAAATTCTTTTTAGGCGATGCTACTGAAGCCAAAGCAAACAACTTCAATGATGAGAGCTGGCGTAAACTTGATTTGCCTCACGATTGGAGTATTGAAGGAAAAGTTCATCCTAAAAATCCAACAGGTGGAGGCGGCGGATATTTTCCTGCAGGAATTGGTTGGTACCGGAAAACCTTTCATGTGCCCGAAGGATGGAAAGCCAAAAAAACAGCAATTTATTTTGAA
>JAKFCI010000400.1:0-5633 GCA_036676725.1 Chitinophagaceae bacterium | reverse complement strand
AGGCTGTAAAAAAGAAAATCCTTTAACATCACCATTCCCCGAAAAATTAAATTTCCCGCCACAAGCCTTTGCAGGAAAGGATTTTCAGGTAACATTACCTGTTGATACGGCTACATTAAACGGGGCATTTACTGACACGCCTAATGATATTAAGCAACACACATGGAAGAAAATTTCCGGTCCAGCTACTTATGTGATTCAAAAACCTGAATCATTGCAAACTAAAGTACACCGCCTGGCCAAAGGTATTTACGAGTTTGAACTAACGGTAACGGATAAAGGTGGGTTAACCGGGAAAGACACTGTTGCTTTAGAAGTATACGCTCCACGCACTGAAGGTTCAAATGAATTAATATTCAAAAACCTTACATGGATATTTCCCTGGTATAATTCCATTGAAGTGAAAAATATCTTTTCGTATCCAACTCCTTTAAAAGTATTTGTACAAAGAGGATTTGATCCTGCATGGACAGAAGTGAAGTACGTATCAAATATACCCTCCAACGATTTATATGAATATTTTATAGAAACAAGACCAGATGGAGCGGGTATGTACACTTACGGCAGCCTGTATATATTTTATTATGGAAGCAATATAAGTGATAACCCGCAGGTAAAAATTCAGTATTAATTTTTGTAAGCGGAAAAGTGTTTTCTAAAAAAGCGGGTACCCCTGACCGCTAGGTGCAAGACCAATAATTAAAACAATTAATGCCCGGGGACTTAATCGGCAGGCAGCAGTATTTTAAAAGTGGCGCCAACGCCAGGTTGGCCTTCTGCCCAAATATAACCGTTATGATTTTGGACTACTTTGCAGGCAATCGCCAGGCCTACACCTGTTCCCGAATATTCGGACTTTCCATGAAGCCGTTTGAACATTTCAAAAATTTGAGTTGCATATTGCTGTTCAAATCCAATTCCATTGTCGCTAACTTCAATTAAGTGGAATTTCTTTTCTTTATCGGCGGCCGCGGTATTGATTGGCGCTTCTGCACCTTTAATTAAATGCGCTTTGATATGGATGATGGGAGGAAAACCCGGTTTGTTGTATTTAATGGCGTTGCTTAACAGGTTATGAAATAACTGTTGCAACTGGCGCCTGTTTCCATTTACTGTAGGAAGACCGGTAGTGCTGATTTGCGCTTTTTTTTCTTCAATGGATAGCTCAAGGTCAACCAGCACCTTTTGAATCTTATCGTTTAGGTTGATGGCTTCCATCACTTGTTGTTGGTCACTGACATGTGAAAATTCCAACAGGTCATCTACCAGCAATTGCATTCGTTCGGCTGATGTTTCTATGCGTTCCAGCATTTTACTTTCCTCTTCTGTCAACCGTTCATTGGTCGTCTTTCTTAGCATATTTGCAAATGTGCGGATCTTACGCAGCGGCTCTTTCATGTCGTGGGAAGCGGCGTGGGCAAAGTCTTCCAGGTGTGCGTTGGATTGCTCCAGTTGTTTTGTTTTACGTTCCAGTTCCTGCTGGTTATTTTTTTGAAAAGTAATATCCCTGATGAAAGCAATAAAAACAGGTTCACCCCCTTGCATGGTATGGGAGATGGTTAATGCCACGTAAAATTCTTCGCCTGTTCTTTTAAGTGCCGTTATTTCGATGGTTGTATTGAGCACCCTTGCTTCACCTGTATCAAGGTATCTTTTCATGCCTTTGGTATGTGCCTCACGGTATTGAGGTGGGACAATGATGGCCGAAAGGTCTTGCTGCAAAACCTCTTTATAGGACCATCCAAAAAGGGCTTCTGCTTTTGGGTTCCAAAAAAGGATGCGGCTTTGCTGGTTAATTACAATCACCGCATCAGGGGCATGAATAAGAAGTTGCGCCAGGTTGTGCTCACGCTCTTTAAGTTCCTTGTTTAAGTGTTGAAGCTGAATTTCGTTTTGCAATCTAAGGGTAACGTCCCTGAAAATTCCTCTTGTATAAAGCGGGATACCATTTTTTTGTTTTACACTTACGATTCCTTCCAGTATAAAAGACTTTCCACCTTTTGCTTGTAATTTAAAAACAATGGGCACATTAGCCAGCTGGCCATTTATAACCTGGTTGCGGTAATCCTTGTATGCATCCTGGTCGTCTTCATTAATAAAATTATAAATGCTTTTTCCCTGCAGTTCTTGATTGTCGTACCCGAGTACCGAAGACCAACTCTTATTTACATAGAGCAGGGTTCCATCTACGGCCACAATTTGTATCAGGTCGTGTGCATGATCAAACAGGTCTTCCAGCCATTCGGCACTATGTTGGTGAAAATTTGATGGATGTTCCAAAATGGTAACGGTTAAGGGAAATGCAATTTAAATTTATGAAAATAGTTGTTTACGCATAAATATGATCGTTTCCATTGAAATAATCTGCACACTACATACAACATAATAAGTTCCAACATCGGGCCACACATTTTTAACATAGAAGAATAGAGTATCTGCTTATGCTGATTATATTGGTTATGGCTGCACTGCATTCGTTTTAAAGAGCTGTCATCAAAATAACAGCAATATTAATTATGTTTTCACTGAACGAGGTTTAAGCAATTGTTTCATTGCAGTATTTATTATCCTTGTTTTTCTCCCCAGTTTGTAGGCGCATTCGGTAAGGCTTTGCCCACTTTACATTTTAAGACATGAATAGGAGGGATATAACCCCGGTTAGTGCTGTTTTTTTACTGGCATGTTAATTTCAATAATGAGGTAAATTATTATTATGGCAAAGGCTACGAAAGCAAAACCAACCAACGCAGGTGCGGCCACCGGCGACTCAAAATTGAAAAAGTTTTTTATTGATGGTTTGAAAGATATCTATTATGCTGAAAAGCAAATTGCGAAAACGCTTCCGAAAATGAAGAAGGCAGCAACATCGCCGGAATTGAAACAATCATTCGAAGACCATAAAGCAATGACGCTTGAACAGGTTACCCGCCTGGAAGAAGTGTTTGGATTAATGGAAGAAAGAGCAAAAGGAAAGAAGTGTGAAGCGATAGAAGGCATCATAAAGGAAGGCGAAGGCATTATTGAAGAAACGGAAGGAGGAACTTCTACCCGCGACGTAGGTTTGATTTTAGCGGCACAAAAAGTAGAACATTATGAAATTGCTACTTATGGCGGATTGGCACAATTAGCCAACACCCTTGGTTTATCGGAAGTTGCCAAGCTTTTAGGCAAAACCCTTGAAGAAGAAAAGCAGGCCGATGAACTATTAACCGTGATTGCTGAAAAGCATGTGAACTACGATGCTGCGGCTGAAGTAGCATAAGAACAATTCAATAAAAAAAATAAAGGCCATTCTGCAAGGAATGGCTTTTGTTTTTTGGTGCCTGTATCTGAAGGAGAGGGTAACTATTTTTACTTTATTCTTAGCTCCAGGAACCAGCAAATCTCTTGTTCCATAAAATACGAAAAAATGAAACAAAAGAATCGATTAAAATAACTTATTTGACAACAGATAAGCTCTACCTTTGAACTGATAATTTTACTTATTGGTTAAAGCCAAAGCTCCAGTAACAGTACGTTTCTGGAGCTTTTTTTTGTCTGCCTACAAAGGAAAAACAATCTCGTAAACCTTAATGCGATAGATGAAAAAGGAACAGCCTTTATCAATCATGATCATCTATTCTACAAAATATATAGACTTCTTTTTTTGCTGCCACTTTATGTTCCCTGCGAAGTTTATTAAATATTTACAACAATCGTTTGCATAATAATTATTCAATTAACTCTTATTAAATTGTAATCTATTATTCAGACAGGAAAAAAGGTAATCATGCAACATGCTCAATTGTTATTAGATAATGGAAGGAAGTACTTAACCGCTATTGATGAATTATTAGCAGTTCAACCAAAGACTACAACCTGGGAGGATTCGGAAGAAGAAGAAGCGTGGAATAAAAAAGTGGTTGAAATGAAGTTGAAAATAAAATTGCTGTACGCTGAATTTGATAATGGAAAATATTTTTTAGAAGAATGTTATGCAATTGATGCAAAGTCTACCTTGATAGATAATTACGAAACGAAGATCAGGCAATATAAAAAATACCTGCAACTCTTTATAGAGCACCTAAACGAATACCGGCTTGTCAGAACGAATCCTGCCATGAACTAATCATTAATACAAGCCCGGGAGTTTTGTTTGAAAATATGAGCTAGTTATTATCTGTAAATTTATTCGGCGCTGCACATCTTAACCAATACTCCATGATGCAGGAAATGGTATTGGTTAATTCTTTATAGGTGTTCTGCTTTATAAAAAAGCCCTGTACGGATTCACTGTAGGCATTAATGACAGCCTGCTGGTTGATAGAAGTAGAAAAGAAAATGTAGGGAATGCATTTTAACTGCAGGTTCGCATCTTCTCTTATTTTTTTCCTTAATTCAAAGCCATCCAATTTTGGCATATTGATATCTGAAAGAATGATAAAAGGATTCCTGTCCTTTTCAGTCAGGAAAGCTAAAGCATCAATTCCATTCTTAAAAAAGATGATCTCGTTCGGGTAATTCAATTCACCAAAAACCGACACCAGCATTTCCTGGTCGTCCATATCATCTTCTATAATTACTACCGGACCGGAATTATTCATAATAAGTAACAATATTAGTTCTTTTATTAAAAGAGCCTTACAAAATGAAGGATCCCATTAATAAGCCGATATATGCACGCGATCATTCAAATAAATCTTTAGCCCACTTAGAAGCAATAGAGAAAGATTTTGTAAGAGTGTTTTTGTGTTGGAGATATAGGAGTAAACGGCAGCTATTTATTTTTTTACACGTAACCGCCTGAATATTTTTTTATGCAGTTGTTTATAGCTTTCACTTTGTTGGTCTGTAAAAAATTCCGGGATAAATTGTTGTGCCGTGATGCCTGTTATTCGTTCATCAAATTCTGTTGCAGCACGGCTAATGGAGGTGGCGATGATTTCATGTACCACGTAAACTTCATTGTCGTAATTATTATAGTCAACATGGAAACGAGTTTCTGAAACGTATTCAATCATGTTATCGAGCCCGCATGTCCATTCCATGGTCACTAAAGCTTTTTTTTCCTCCCTGTGTTTGTCAAAATTTAAATAGGGCTGGCAAGCCATTTTCAGAACAGGTTTATCCTGGGTAGGATCTTTCAATTGTTGGTGCAGTGTATTGTCTACCGACCAATTGATTACTTTAAATGCCGTTTCTTGAACTTTCATAAGGCAGGTTATGAACTACTAATATATAAATTACTGCACCTTACTTCAAATTTGTACCTATTTTTTTTCACAGGCAAGTATATGCGAACAAGGGGTTTGGTTGCATCAGCAAGTGCTTCATTCATTTTTTGTAACCATGGATGAACGAATGCAATTAGTCAAATAATTAGTTGAGCATCTTGTATTCGTTTGGCGTTTGGCCAACACGCTGCTTGAACAGGCGGCTAAAATGCTGGAATTTTGATGTGATTAGATGTTTATAAAAAGAAAATTAGACATTGTATTAAATCAATCATTGATAGCGGAGCATGTTAGTTTAGGTAGGTGTTGGTTATTTGTTAACCGACTTGGGGTTGGGATATTTGAAAAACCTCGGCTGACAACTGAAGCCCTATGCAGCCATTATTTTTTTGGGTTTTTGTCAAGGAATTTTTCGATCAT
>JAKFCI010000399.1:0-11642 GCA_036676725.1 Chitinophagaceae bacterium | reverse complement strand
GGTCCGTTGGCAATCATTCTTTTATTGAAAAGTGCTTTTATTAATATTGACCTGGCTGGTACGAATGATATTAATAAACCTTTGCCCTGGGTTATCATAATTTCCGTGTTCACACCCGTTGCCATTGGACTTACAATTTTTGGCTGGTATTCATGGAAAGGAGAATTTGACCATGATGTAAAAGAAAAAAAGTTCGACTAAATATAGAATCTACTTTTAACTATAAACATACCCGTTAACTTTACTGCATGTCCATTGAAATAAAAGGTTTAAGCAAATTATATGGCGAACAAAAGGCCGTAAACAATATTTCTTTCACCGTAAATAAAGGCGAAATAGTTGGTTTCCTGGGGCCAAATGGCGCTGGCAAATCTACCACCATGAAAATGATTACCGGTTACCTTGAACCCGATGCTGGTGAAATAACGGTCAACGGAATCAATGTAGGGAAACAACCACTGGAAGCAAAAAAAAAGATTGGTTACCTGCCGGAATCAAATGCTTTGTATTACGAAATGTACATCCGCGAATATTTAAATTTTGTTGCTGAAGTACATGATATTACTAATAAAAAACAAAAAGTTGAAGAGGTAATAAAGCTTACAGGACTAACACCTGAAAGCAATAAAAAAATCGGCCAATTATCTAAAGGGTATAAACAAAGAGTAGGCTTGGCTGCAGCTTTAATTCATGACCCGGAAGTTTTAATATTGGACGAACCCACAAGCGGACTTGATCCAAACCAAATTATTGAAATAAGAAATGTAATAAAAGAACAAGGGAAAGATAAACTGGTACTTTTCTCTTCGCATATTTTACAAGAAGTAGAAGCAATTTGCGACCGGGTAATTATTATTAATAAAGGAACCATTGTTGCAAATGATTCTTTAAGCAACCTGCAAAACAGATCTACCACCAACTACGTAAAAGTTGGATTTAAAGAACCACTGGAACAAGAATGGCTAACACGCTTGCAGGGAGTTAACGCTGTAAATAAAATAGACACTTATAACTGGAGTATTGAAACAGACAACCCGGAACTGGTGCGGAAAAATTTGTTAGGCCTTACAGTGCAACATAATTTAAATATAGTTTCATTGCAAACGCAAAGTGAAAGCCTGGAAGAAGTTTTTCGATCCTTAACGGCACCTGTAGTACAACATGCTTGAAATAATTTCAAATAGTATAGCAGTTGCCGAAGAAAAAACATTACTTTCTTCAAAACCTGTTTTGCGTTATCCAGGTGGAAAGTTCCGTGCAGTAGAAATGATCACCACTTATTTTCCGAAGGATTTAAAAAAAATGGTCTCACCTTTTTTTGGCGGAGGTTCTATCGAATTATTTTGTGCTGCTAAGGGAATAAAGGTTTTAGGGTTTGATATTTTTCAACCGCTTGTGGAGTTTTGGCAATGCTTGTCAGATGATGCCGAAAATATCTCACAGGAAGTAGCAAAATATCATCCCCTCCACAAAAAAGATTTTTACCAATTACAGAAAGACCAGGTTCATTTAAAAACAAAGTTGGAGAGAGCTGCTGCTTTTTATGTGTTGAATCGTTCTTCTTTTTCGGGTTCTACTTTATCGGGTGGTATGTCGCCAGGTCATCCCCGTTTTACAAAAACCTCTATTGAGCGTTTGCGCCAATTTTATAACCCTAATGTGCAAGTGCAATTAGCACATTTTACCGAATCGTTAGCGCAACATGAAAATGTGTTTGCTTACCTCGACCCACCTTACTTAATAAATTGCTCTTTATATGGCAAAAAAGGGGATGCACATAAAAATTTTGACCATGTTGCCCTGGCGAATATTTTAAAACGAAGAAAGTCCTGGATCTTGTCGTATAACAATTGCGATGAAATTTGCGCTTTGTATAAAGGGTTTAAAATTGAAATGCCGGAATGGAAATACGGCATGTCCAACAACAAAAGCTCTAAAGAGGTGCTCATTTTCAGCGCTGACCTTTCTTAATTTTTGCTGCAACCGCCAGAGTTCTTTTCTTTGCAGCCTGAACGAATTGCTTGCTATTGATTTTTCGGGATTATAACTAGAGGAAAGACCCTGTTGATAATTATTGCTATAGATGAAAGGAGCGTCGCAACAGTCGCACCATTGAAGCACCAAAGCCGGAAACAAAATTTTAAAACAGAAAATCAAAATTCATAAAAAATGAGTTACATAGCCGAAATTTTTGCAAGACAAATTTTAGATAGCCGCGGTAATCCAACGGTAGAAGTAGATGTAATTACGGACGAAGGTTCTATGGGCCGTGCGGCTGTACCAAGCGGTGCAAGCACGGGCATACATGAAGCAGTGGAATTACGCGATGATGATAAAAAAGTTTATGTTGGTAAAGGGGTTTTAAAAGCCGTTGATAACGTAAACAAATTGATTGCCCCTGAACTTGTTGGATACGATGCCGCTGACCAAACAGGTATTGATCAATTGATGATTGAACTGGATGGTACTGAAAACAAAAGTAAGCTGGGTGCCAATTCTATACTTGCAGTAAGTATGGCGGTAGCAAAGGCTGCAGCGGAAGAAGCTTCGTTACCGCTTTTTCGTTACATAGGTGGAACAAATGCGAAAACCTTGCCTGTGCCGATGATGAATATTTTAAATGGCGGCGCACATGCTGACAATAAAATTGACTTCCAGGAATTTATGGTAATGCCGATTGGCGCTTCAACATTTAGCGAAGGATTACGTTGGGGTGTTGAAATATTTCACGCATTGAAAACAGTGCTGAAGAAAAAAGGTTACAGCACTAATGTTGGTGATGAAGGCGGGTTTGCACCAAACATCGGTTCCAATGAAGAAGCAATTGAAACCGTATTGACAGCCATTGAAGCAGCGGGATATAAAACAGGTTCGCAGATAATGATTGCTATGGATGCAGCAAATAGTGAACTGTGGAAAGAAGATAAAAAGAAATACATTTTTCATAAGAGTGATGGCAAGGAAATGACATCCAATCAATTGGTAGATTATTGGGCGAGCTGGGTACGCCAGTATCCTATTTGCTCTATTGAAGATGGAATGGCGGAAGATGATTGGGATGGATGGAAAGCTTTGACAGAAGCAGTGGGTGATAAATGCCAGTTAGTTGGCGATGATCTTTTTGTAACAAATGTTACCCGATTGCAAAAAGGTATTGATCAAAAAATTGCAAATGGTTTGCTGGTTAAAGTAAACCAGATAGGCACCATTACAGAAACCATTAACGCGGTAACAATGGCGCAACATGCAGGTTACAATACCATAATGAGCCACCGCAGTGGAGAAACAGAAGACAATACAATTGCGGACCTTGCAGTGGCACTGAATTGCGGACAAATTAAAACAGGTTCTGCATCAAGAAGCGACCGTATGGCCAAGTATAACCAGTTAATTCGTATTGAAGAAATGCTTGGTGCATCTGCCTATTATCCCGGTTCTAAATTAAAATTTGCAAAATAAAATAACGCCCCTCCCAAAAGAGGGGTTTTTTAAGCGTATGGCGTTTTTAAAAGTTGATGCTTCATTATTGCGTGGTGAATTTGTTTACCTCGAAAATTTACATCCGGACCATGTAGAAAAGCTAAAGCAACTAGCAAAAGATGAACGTTTATGGGAATTCACAAAAACCCTATTGGTCAACGATAGTTACGATGAACAATTTGAAAAATACATTGCTGCCGCTTTTGACGACCGAAATACAGGAGGTCAAAATAGTTATGTTATTCGCGATGTGGCAACTGACGAAATAATTGGTATGACCCGTTTTTACCGGATTGAACCATCCCATAAAAGAGTTTCCATTGGTTATACCTGGTACGTGCCGGAAGTTTGGGGCAAAGCGCACAATAAAGAATGCAAGTTGCTTTTATTGCAATATGTATTTGAAAAACTGGGTTACCAGCGTGCAGAATTTGAGGTTGCCCATCAAAATATCCGTTCGCAAAAAGCTGTTGAAAAAATTGGAGCTGTAAAAGAAGCTATGCTGAGAAAACACGGGCTGCATGCGGACGGAACTTTACGTCACACATTTGTTTTCAGCATTATTGATGATGAATGGAATGAAACAAAAGAAAAAATTCAAAGTTTAATCAGAAATAGCAGTTGATCTTAAGACTTTTTTGCAAGACCGGCAATAATCGAAACAGTGGTTTTCATTTCTTCTAAAGTAACAGGTTTTACCAAGAACTTATCTGCGCCGTTTTCATAAGCATATTCCATATCTTCCTTTACCGAAGACGTGGTAAGAATGACAACCGGAACATGCTTTAAAGCGGTTGCTTTCTTTAATTCAAGCAATACTTCCCGCCCATGAACTTTGGGTAAATTATAATCCATAATAATAATATCGGGGCAAGAACTACACGATTGAATAAATTCCACAGCGAGGCTGCCATTGGGTATTACGTTCATTTCTACCTGTAAATTATTGTTTTCAAAGGCTTCCTGCAAGAGTTCTACATCATCACTATCATCTTCAATGAGAAGAATGGAAAATTTTTCAACCATAGAAAAAAAAGGAATTTAATTTGTAAATATACCCGTTTAGAATAACTGATTAACATGCATTCTCTAAACGTAGCAGACACGCATAAGAGCTCAAATGGTTTTGTTATTGGCATTGGTGCCTCCGCCGGTGGGCTGGCGGCAATAAATGAATTTTTCGATAACATGCCGGAAAATTCCAATCTGTCATTTGTTATTGTACAACACCTTTCCCCGGATTACAAAAGCCTGATGGGTGAATTATTATCAAAACATACCCCGATGCAAGTTTTTGAAGCTGCGGAGGGAATGGAACTTTTACCTAATTGTATATACCTGATACCTTCCAGAAAGCTTTTAACAATAGAAGAAAATAAATTAAAACTTGTAGAAAAAATTAAGGACAGCCACCCAAATTCAGCCATTGATACTTTTTTCACTTCACTGGCTATTGCAAAAAAAGATAAAGCTGTAGGAATAATATTATCAGGAACCGGTACTGATGGAACCCGGGGTTTAGAAGAAATAAAAGCACAAGGTGGCATTGTGATCGTGCAGGACCCTATGACGGCTGAATTTGATGGCATGCCGAACAGTGCAATAAATACGGGTTGCGCTGATCTAATACTGTCCCCGGAAATGATGGGCGATGAATTAGTTGAATATTTAAATGAAACGCCTTTAATAAGATCTTTTAATACAACAAATCAAAAAGAGGAAGCGATCATACTAGGAATTCTCGAATTGATTCATAAAATTACCGGACACGATTTTAGCAGCTATAAACGTCCTACACTTAACCGACGACTGGCCAAAAGAATGGCAGAATTAAATATTCGTTCGTTAATGGACTATGAAAGTTACCTGAATAATAACCCGGACGAAACAAAAAGATTAAGCAGGGAATTTTTAATTAATGTAACTCGTTTTTTTAGAGATGAGGAAGCATTTGAAATTTTTAATTTACAGGTACTGCCACAATTATTTGCAAACAAAAAGCCAGGCGATACGCTAAAAGCGTGGGTAGTTGCTTGTAGTAGTGGTGAAGAGGCCTACTCGCTAGCTATGTTGTTTGACGAGTACATGGAAAAAAATAACAAACATGACATTCACATAAAGATTTTTGCAACAGATGTAGACCAGGATGCAATAGAATCTGCATCAAAAGGGGTTTATAATGAGGATGCGGTAAAGGTTATTTCTACCGACAGACTAAGAAAATATTTTATAAGAGAAGGCAACAGTTACAAAGTAGTGCCTTCGTTGCGTAAAATGATTGTTGTTGCAAAACATGATATTGTGAAAGATCCGCCTTTCAGCCAGATTGATATTTTAACCTGCAGGAACATGTTGATTTACATGGACCCGCTTTTACAAAAAAACGTATTTCAAAAATTTCATTTTGCTTTAAATGAAAATGGTTACCTGTTTATTGGCCCTAGTGAAAATATTGGCGACCTGAAAGTAGTTGTTGATGAAGTAGATAAAAAATGGAAGATCTATAAAGTTATCAGTAAAACAAAAGTTTCAGATCATGATACATTTGTTCATCCAAATGAAAGAGGAACTTATATACAGCCATCTATAAGTATAAAATCGAAGAACGCTTTAAATAACCTGCCTGCCATTTTTAGCGATATCATTTTGGAGGACCAAAGTTATGCGGGCATTTATGTAAACAAAGAACTTGATATAAAACAAGCTATCGGCAATTTCAAAAATTTTATCGACTTACCTGATGATAAATTCAACTTCAATCTTTTAAAACTTGTACCTACCGATCTTTCTATAGCCTTAAACAGTTGCATTCGCAAAGCGATTAAAGAAAACAAAAGAGTCGTTCACAAAAAAGTAAAAGTTACCAGTAATAAGAATGTTCGGTTCATTGATATTATCATTAAACCCTACCTGCAACAAAAAGATTACCTGCAGCCTTTTATATTCATCATATTAAATGAAGTACAGGAACAAGTAATAAGAAAAGAAGTTAAAGTAACAGACGAAGAATTTACATCTGAACGAATTAAAGAACTGGAAGCGGAGCTTTCATTTACAAGGGAAAATTTGCAGGCACTGGTAGAAGAAGTAGAAACAGCCAATGAAGAATTACAATCCAGCAACGAGGAAATTGTTTCGGCAAACGAAGAACTGCAAAGCACAAACGAAGAACTGCAATCGCTAAATGAAGAATTGCATACAGTGAATGCAGAACACCAATTAAAAATTAAAGAACTAATTGAATTAAATGAAGATTTGAATAACTATTTCAACAATACAGAAATAGGACAAATACTTTTAGACCGCAAACTAAACATCAGGAAATTTACACCTGTCGTTACCAAGCAGGTAAATCTTATTGAAACGGATATTGGCCGCTCAATAGCAGACATCTCAACAAACTTTAAAGACCTTGATTTTATAAATGAAATAAAAAATGTTTTAAAAACAGGAATAATTGCTGAAAAAGAAATTACAATGAGTGATGATAATATATTCATCATGCGCATTGCACCATTTCTTCGACAGAACAAACAAATTGATGGCATCGTCGTCAACTTCATTAACATCACAGAAATTAAAAAGCTAAACAGCATATTAGAAGCTGTATTCAATAGTTCGGCAAGCGGCATTTTAGCCAAAAGAGCAATCAGGGATGAAAATCATAAAATTGTTGACTTTGAATACGTAGCAATTAATATGGCTGCAGAAAAAATGCTGAATGTAAAAATGGAATCGATCATTGGTAAAAGAATGTCTGAACAATTCCCGCAAATGATCGCCCATTTGGATGAATATATTAATGTTGTTGAAAACGAAAAAATTGCCCAATTCGAATATTATAATGAAGATTTCAATAAATGGTTTGATGTTGTTGGTGTAAAAATGATGGATGGACTGGTAACCACGTTCACAGACATTACCAATAAAAAACAATTTGCCGATCAATTGAAAAAAGGATACAACGATCTTGAAGAAACCAGCCAGCAATTAAAAGTTACGAATGAAGAATTAGAAAAATCAAATCTTGATTTGTTACAATTTGCCTCCGTTGCCTCGCATGACCTGAAAGAACCATTAAGAAAAATTCAGGCGTTTGGTAATTTATTTAAAGAAAAGGTAAAGGATAAATTAGAAGAAAATGAAATTCACTACCTCGATAAGGTTATAAATTCTTCTAAAAGAATGCAAGTTTTAGTTGATGATATTTTATCGCTTTCAAAACTTTCCATCACAGACATTCCAAGAGAAACCGTTGATCTGAATAAAATTGTAAACAGGATCGTTGATGATCTTGAAATAACCATCTCAGAGAAAACTGCTGAAGTAAATATTGGTGAATTGCCTGTGATACAAGCAGTTCCTGGACAAATGCATCAATTGTTTCAAAACTTAATTTCTAATTCTTTAAAATTCAATAAGGGAGGAACGCAAAAAATTTCTATTTACAATCAAACAATTGATAAAGAAGTTGGCCAACAGTATGGCATCAATGGAAATTATGTTTGTATATCTGTTGAAGACAATGGAATCGGTTTCGAACAGCAATACACCGATAAAATTTTTGGCATCTTCCAAAGATTGAACGGAAATAATTTCCAGGGAACCGGTATAGGCCTCGCCATCTGTAAAAAAATTGTCGATAATCATGGCGGGTATATTCATGTGGAAAGCGAACCGGGGAAAGGTGCTAAGTTTTCTATTTTATTACCAAAGCACATTCAGATAAACCAGGCGCAAAAGAATTAAGGATAGCGTAATAAAATTTGGTGGCTGTTTATTATCTTCGTTAGCATAGTATTGCCGCCATGAAAAAGTTACCTTCTGTTCCCTCCTATTTACGCAATAAGTACCTTATTGCCAGTGTAGCTTTTTGTGTTTGGATGCTCTTTTTTGATAAGAATGATTTGCTTTTACAAAGAGAACGGAGCAATGAACTACGAGACCTGCATGATAGCAAAGCTTATTTCCAGCAACAGATTGAATTGGAACGTCGATTTTCAGAAGACTTAAAAACAAGCCCTGCCACTATTGAGAAATTTGCCAGGGAAAAATACCTGATGAAAAAGGATAATGAAGACCTGTACATTATCCAGCCCGCCTCTACCGAAGAAAATTAATGCAAGGCATACAATAAGGTTTCTTTGTTTCCGTTTATAACATGAACAAGAAAAAAATACCATTCCTATTGTTTACCACAAAAGCATGAATATGCAAAATTTTACACCTGAAGACCTTATTTGCTATTTGTACAAAGAAACTTCTCCTGAAATGACAGCCGAAATTGAACAAGCATTACAAAAAGACTGGTCATTGCGTGAGAAACTGGAAGTTTTAAAGGCTTCGCACCAACGTTTAAACACACTTATTGAATCTCCAAGAACGGAAGTTGTTCTAAACATTTTAAACTACGCTGGTAAAACCGAAACCATTAAGTCTTAAACTAAGCTTCTGCTTAACTTAGCGCCCTTTATGACCCGAAAGGACCGCTACGAGTTTGCCATCAATTATTTCCAGGAAGTTCTGCCTGCTCCGGAAACGGAATTGCTTTTTGCAAATACCTACCAATTATTGGTGGCTGTTATTTTATCTGCCCAATGCACCGATAAAAGGGTAAATATGACAACCCCTGCTCTTTTTGCCAAATACCCAGATATCCCTTCTTTAGCCAAAGCGGCATATGAAGATGTTTTCGAATTGATTAAAAGCATTTCCTTCCCGGGTAATAAATCGCGGCACCTTATTGGAATGGCCAAAATGGTCATGGAAAAATTTGGCGGGACGATTCCAATGACCGTAGAAGAATTGGTACAACTGCCAGGGGTAGGACGTAAAACGGCTAATGTTATTACATCGGTAATCGATAACCAGCCCAATATAGCCGTAGATACACATGTTTTTAGGGTTTCTGCCCGAATAGGCTTAACAGTCAATGCTAAAAATCCTTTGCAAACAGAGCAACAGCTACTTAAATATATTCCTACCGAATTAGTAGCCAAGTTCCATCATTGGCTGATACTTCATGGGCGCTACGTTTGTACTGCCCGAAAACCAAAATGCCCGGAATGTGGTTTACAAGCCGTTTGCATTTATTTTCAAAAAGTAACGAAATTTGAATATGGTTTGCAATAACCTTGTTTTCTGGCATTTTAACGCCTACCTTACCATGCAACAATTTTTTGGCTCAACGGTTGTTTATATACCTTATACCAGATTTTAATCCATACGCAACAACAAATACTCAATGACAACCAGTTCTAATATTTTTAATAGCCTGTTTTCGCTTAAACCACTGATACAAGTTTTACAGCGAATGGTTTCGGAAAACAAACCAGGTGCACGCAAATTGTACGAAGATCTTTTAAAGGAAGTTCAATTAAAACCAGAATTACTGGAGCCAATCACAGACGATGAAATTTTAAAAAAAGATAAGGATATCGTTGAAATTGTATTGTCAACCATTTTCCCGCCAAGCACATCTGCCAACCAGGGCATGTACGCCGTTTCTTTCCCTTTTAGCTCAGAAACAGTGTATTCATCACCCACTTTTAAAGACCAGTTTTTACAAAACGGGTCTACCATTATTTCCGTTTCCGACAACAAAACCAATTATTCCATAGCCAAAGCTTCTTTGAGCTTAGCTTATAATTTAATCCTGAGAAAATTCTATTCCTGGGATCTTTCACCGGTAGCATCTTCTGTGCACCAGTTTGATGAAGATGAAAGTGGTGTAACAAAATACCTGGAGCTTAAATTAAATGCGCAATTCGTTGAAGTAAAATTGATCAACCCGGAATTTTCTCTTCCTACTTCATTTGCCGTTCAACGCTCCCTGGATATGGATGAATTAAAGACCACATTTCCTATTGAAAATTTTGGGTTTGAAGGCTTTGTGGTTATAGATGTTATTGATGTAACTTCTGAACAATCTATAACGGAGATAAAGAATACGCTGCTTAATATAAATTCCTTTGCCGATGTAACGGTTTACGATAAACTGCAGGAACACATTCAAACCTTTTTAGGTTTAAAAGATGTTAGTGTTGGTATTACGCCTTTCTTTAAAATCAATAATTATTACCTTTTTTCAGAACTGCATTACCGAAACAGCATCTTATTTAAAAACGAACAAGTAATTGAACACAAGTTCACAACAACAAAACTTACACAACAGATTTTTAAGGATACAGAACAGCCGCAATTGTATCAAACCATTTCCGAGCATGCAGGCAATAAACTTTTAAATTATTACGAAGAGCAAGGTTTAAAAAGCTTGATTATTTGCCCGTTAAAAAATGAGTCAGGGCAATTGATTGGGTTATTGGAAATAGGAAGTACCCAGCCAGGCAGGTTGCGTTACCAACATTTATCCAAGATCAATTCTGCTATGCAATTGTTTACGCTGGCGCTTGAAAAAAGTATTGAAGGATTAGAACTTCAAATTGATAAAACAATTAAAGAACATTTTACCGCCATTCAACCTGCAGTAGAATGGAAGTTTACCGAAGCTGCTTTTACATTTTTACAACACCGGCAGGTAAACGAATTGGCAAAGTTGCCATCCATTACTTTTAATGAAGTTTACCCTTTGTATGCAGCAATTGATGTTAAGAATTCTTCTACAGAAAGAAACAACAGCATTCAGCAGGATTTGCTGGAACAATTAAACCTGGTTTATAAAGTATTGCAAAAAGCAAGTAACAACATCGATTTTCCTTTGCTTAAAGAAATACAGTATAAAGTAGAAAAATACATTGCATCAACAACCGAAAATTTATTATCGGAAGATGAATTAATGATCTATGAATTTTTGCAAACTCATATTGATGCATTGTTCCGTCATTTAAGTACAACCCGACCCGAATTAAAAGATACCGTTGATGATTATTTTGATGCGCTTGACCCGCAAAAGCAGATCATTTATCACCATCGTAAAAAGTACGAGGACAGCATTACAAAAATAAACGACTCGCTGGACAGGTTCATGGATAAAGAGCAAGCAACTGTTCAAGACATTTACCCACACTATTTTGAAAGGTATATAACAGATGGTATTGAATTCAATATTTACATTGGGCAATCAATGGCACCGCACCAGCCATTTGAAGAACTTTATTTAAGTAACTTAAAAATGTGGCAATTGACTTTGCTTGTAAAAGCTG
>JAKFCI010000398.1:0-13815 GCA_036676725.1 Chitinophagaceae bacterium | reverse complement strand
ACTTCACATGTAAAAAATATTGTTTTGCTGGGCCACGCCGGGTCCGGCAAAACCACGCTTGCAGAAAGTATGCTATTTGAAGCAGGTATTATTCACCGCCGCGGCTCAATTGCGGAAAATAATACCGTAGGTGATTACCACGAATTGGAACACGAAAGAGGAAATTCCATATTTTCTAAATTGATGCATACAAAATGGCGAGGCTACAAAATAAACATTCTTGATACCCCGGGTTACGATGACTTTGTTGGCGAAGTATTATCTGCACTTCGTGTAGCCGACACCGGTGTAATGCTTCTTAACGCAGCGGCTGGTGTAGAAGTGGGTACCGATGTTATTTGGGAATATACCGACAGGTTTAAAACACCAATGATTTTTGCGGTTAATAAATTAGACCATGATAAAGCCGATTTTGATAAAACAGTTAATGAAGCAAAAGACCATTTTGGAAATAAAATAATAGTTGTTCAATACCCCAGGCAGCAAGGCATTGGCTTTCACGAGATCGTTGATGTTTTAAGAATGACCATGTATAAGTTTTTAGATTCCGGTGGCAAGCCGGAAAAATTGGCAATTCCGGATGATGAAAAAGAAAAAGCAGAAAGACTGCACAAAGAATTGGTGGAAGCCATTGCAAGTAATGATGAAACATTAATGGAAAAATATTTTGATAAAGGAGAACTGGAAGAAGATGAATTGAAAATGGGAATGAAAAAAGCAATGATCAATCATGATCTTTTTCCGCTTTTCTGCTTAAGCGCTGAACGCAATATGGGCAGTGGAAGGCTCATGGGATTTATAGACAATGTTTGCCCTAGTGCAAATGAAATGCCGCCACAAAAAATGGTTTCTGGAGATAGCCTTACCTGCGAAGCGAATGGACCTACCTGCTTATTTGTTTATAAAACAATTTCAGAATCGCATGTAGGCGATCTTTCTTTTTTTAAAGTATTCAGTGGGGAAGTAAAAAGCGGAATGGAGTTAATCAATGAAACAAATGGTGTTACCGAAAAGATCAGCCAATTGTTTTTATTAGAAGGAAATAAACGCCTTCCGGTGCATGAATTGATAGCCGGAGATATTGGTGCTACTTTAAAATTACGCAACACGCATGTAAACAATACACTTCATACAAAGGGTAAGAATATAGAACTTACACCTATCGAATTTCCGCCGCCTAATATGACTGTTGCAATTGAAGCAATAAAGTCTGGCGAAGAAGAAAAACTGGCACAAGCCTTACACCAATTAAAAGAAGAAGATCCAACACTTGTAGTAGAAATATCAGCCGAATTAAAACAGACACTGCTGCATTGCCAGGGAGATATGCACCTGGCGGTTGTAAAATGGAAAATTGAAAATATACATAAACTACCAGTGCGTTTTGTAAAGCCGAAAATTGCATACAGGGAAACGATCAGAAGAATGGCGGAAGCTAGTTATCGCCATAAAAAACAATCCGGTGGTAATGGTCAATTTGGTGAAGTTTCCATAAGAATTGAACCCTACTACGAGGGTATGCCGGAGCCGGAAAATTTAAATGTTCGCGGCAGAGAAGTTTTTGATTTGCCATGGGGCGGTAAGCTTGTTTATTATAATTGCATTGTTGGTGGTGCAATAGATGCACGGTTTATACCCTCTGTTTTAAAAGGCATAATGGAAAAAATGCATGAGGGTCCTTTAACAGGATCTTACGTTCGGGATGTCAGGGTAAGTTTATTCGATGGAAAAATGCATGCAGTTGATTCCAACGATCTTTCTTTTAAAATTGCAGGATTGATGGCCTTTAAAAATGCATTTCAACAAGCAGATCCACAGTTGTTGGAACCAATGTACAATATAGAAGTTTTATGTCCGGAAGATTTAACCGGCGCCGTTATGGGCGAATTACAAAGCAGGCGTGGTGTAGTGGAAGGCATGGATACTGAAGGTCATTTTCAAAAAATAAATGCAAAAGTGCCGCTGGCCGAAATGCATGATTTTTCATCATCGCTAAGATCCATAACACAAGGACGAGCAAAATTCAAAATGAATTTTGACAGTTACGCACCACTATCATTTGAACATCAAAAGAGATTAACCGAAGAGTACCACAAGACTGAAAAAGAAGTTTATGCCTAAGTAATTTCCATTATCCAATGATAATTTTTCGTTTTTGGCAGGTAAAATTGAAGAATTGGTCGATTTTCTTTAGAAGAAACAGTTTTTTATTTATACTTTGTCACAAGTAAAAACCGTCTCGTAAAAATTTAAATCTATTCCTATGCACGCCTATTTTCGCAACCACCAGCTATACCTGGCCGAAAAATGCACATGGTTAGATAAGCAGACTGAAAAAAACAGCAAAAGAGCTTTGATGAAAATTGAAAGCTTAAAACTGATTGTTCAAGCTGAAGATCATGAGCAAACGCAAATGGTAAAGAAACTTGTAACAGATTCTTTGTTAAACCAGATTCACAATAGAATACTTCTGCAAAAAGAAGGGTTCTACCAGTCAAATCTGAATAACTAAAAATTGTCGTTACCAAAAAATTGAAGCAGGCTTAATGCCTGCTTTTTTTTATTTCTTTTTTCCAAAAAAAAGGCATCACCTAAGTGATGCCTTTTAATCATTTGAAAATATAGTTTAAGCAATCTTTCTTACCGGTTCAACAATTTTTGAATTTTTCAAAAACGATTTTAAAAATTCAACTTCATGCCTATCGTAAGGTTCTCCGTTTGCACGAAAAATATCATGGAACCATAACTCCGGTTCCTCATCATACGGCGTATGCCAGGAATCCCATGGACAATGTGTTTGTGATTTACCCATAACAAATCCCCAGTTATAAGCGCCAATATTATGTTCTCTAAACAACGGCAAAATTTCCTGGAAAGTATTTCCAAAAGGCCGCGCCATATACTCTGTACATAACATAGGGCGATCGAAACGCTTTAATTCCAATATTCTTTTCTCTGTTCCTTTTTTGTCTTCGTAACAATGAAAACTGATAATATCAGAATGCGTGAACATATAATTGTCAATTACAGAAAACTTTGTTTCACAGCTCCAGTCGTTCTGCCAGGGCGCCATTGTAATTGGTTGATCAGGATTAATTGATCTCACCCAACCAATTGTTTTTTTCAACAACAGCATGGATAAATCGGCCTTGTGCTGTGCATAGTTGTCATCTTTATAACTACCAAGATTCATGTTATCCGGTTCGTTATACAAATCCCAAATCAATACACGATCATCATTTTTAAATTTACCCACTACGCCGGTTACATATTCTTCAAGGCTATCATAGCAATCAGGGTTATTTAAAACATCGTAACCAGGACTTTGAACCCAACCTGAATTATGAATATTATGTTTTGGCTCTGGTTGTTTTCCTAATTTCGGAAAAGGATCCCACACTGCATCAAACAATACAAACATTGTTTTTATACCATGTTTATTTGCAATCGAAAGAAACAAGTCCATTCGATCAAGAAAACCTTTCGAATCTTGTTCCCACAATAGATGGTGTAAGAAAACTCTTATCGTAGAAAAGCCAAGTTCGCAGGCCCAACTTAATTCTTTGTCAATTAAAAATGGATCGAATGTTTCTGCCTGCCACATTTCCAATTGGTTGATGGCATATTGCGGAATGTAATTACAGCCGGCTACCCAACCATGTTTTTGAAACCAGTCTGTTGCTTTTTCTTTTGACCAACGATGTGCTAATTCAGGATCATTGCCTTTAATAGAAGGAAGGTTTTCTGGGAAGTACATAATGGATTTTTTTTGGATTTTCGAGACTTCTTTAGGGTTTAAATAGTTGACTCAAAATAATAGGAAAAGTCAATAAATGCAAACTTTAATTCGTGTTAAAACGTATTTTTATCGACGAACTAAGTGATTTCATGGATGAGATTGTTTTCAGGCGTCTTATTTGTGTGTAAAAGACTGGTAGTGAATTACTTTTATTTAAAAAGACATAGTGAAAAAACATGGAAGAATTAAAGATAATTAAACAGGTTGGAGAAATTTTTGAAGAGCGTTTTGGCAAAAAACCACTGATCGTTCGTTCGCCTGGAAGGGTAAATATTATTGGGGAGCATACCGATTACAATGAAGGTTTTGTATTGCCCGCAGCAATTGACAGAGCCATTTTTGTAGCAATTGGAAACCGTAATGATGATACAATTCATCTTTATTCAAAAGAATTTGATGAAGAACACGTGGTAAAAATTTCAGAATTAAAAAAATCTGAAAAAGGTTGGGCAAATTATATTCTTGGTGTTGTAGATCAAATTATAAAAAAAGGAATTTCCATACCGGGGTTTAACCTTGTTCTCGATGGAAATGTTCCTGTAGGTGCAGGCCTGTCTTCATCTGCGGCTATTGAATGTGCTACAGGATTTGCGTTAAATGAAATTTTTGAATTAAATATTTTAAAAGAAGATCTTGTAAAAATGGCCCAAAAAGCCGAGCATGAATATGCCGGTGTCATGGTAGGCATCATGGATATGTTTGCTTCTGTTTTTGGCAAAAAAGATCATGTTTTGAAATTAGATTGCCGTTCCCTGGATTTTGAATATGTGCCATTAAAATTAGAAGGAATTAAAATCGTTTTATTTAATACCAACGTAAAACACTCGCTTGCTTCATCCGAATATAATAACAGGCGTAAAGAATGTGAAGCAGGTGTGGCTTTGGTGAAAGAACATCACCCGCAAATTAACAGCCTGCGTGACGTTAGTTTGGAAATGCTGGAACAATACGTTGAACCGAATAACAAATTGATCTATAAGCGCTGTAAATACGTTGTAGAAGAAAATTTACGCTTGCTTGGTGGATGTGAAGATTTAAAGAACGGCCACATAGAAGAATTGGGAAAAAAAATGTTTGCAACACATGATGGCCTAAGCGCAGAATATGAAGTAAGCTGTAAAGAATTAGATTTTTTAGTTGATTTTGTAAGGGATAATCCAGCTGTATTGGGCGCCAGGATGATGGGTGGTGGATTTGGTGGCTGCACAATTAACCTTGTTAAGGAAGAAGCAATAGAAGGTTTAATTGAAGAAATCAGTAAAGCCTACAAGGATCATATGCAATTAGATTTATCAACCTACGTTGCTGAAACGGATAATGGAACTTCCATTGTATCTCAAGGTTGATAATTGAACTGAAAAATTGTTTGAGATTTATATACTTCACCTTTTTTTAAAACGCTGGATGGAAAATTTGGTTGATTTGGAGAATCTGGAAAGTGTTGGGTTTCCAGGCAAAACGCTGTTCTTTGATCATCAGTAACATCACTTTTAAACCTGTTTTCACCACCCATAAAATTTCCTGTGTACAATTGCATTCCGGGTTCTGTTGTTAAAACTTTCAATGTAATTCCACTCTTATCACCGGTTGCAATTGCAGCAACAGTTAATTCATTTTCAATTTTGTTAAGCGCATAATTATGGTCGTAACCGCTACCATTTTTCAATTGTTCATCAGGCGCATTAATTCTTTTACCAATGGTTGTTGGCGTTCGAAAATCAAAAGGTGTGTTTGCTACAGGTTGCAAATGACCTAAAGGAATTGAAGTTTGGTCTATTGGCGTATAATGATCAGCATTTATTTGTAATTCGTGATTAAGAATTGACCCACTCCCTATTCCATTTAAATTAAAATAAGCATGGTTGGTTAAATTAAGTATGGTGGTTTTATCAGTGGAAGCTTCAAAATCTATTTTTAATTCATTTTCCTTAGTCACAGTATAGGTTACCTGCACTTTTAAATTTCCGGGATAACCTTCTTCACCATCCTTTGAAAAATAATGCAACACGAGTGTAGTATCATTAGCTTGTTCCGCATCCCACACTACATCATGAAATCCTTTTATTCCACCATGCAAATGATTTGGTGGATTATTTACAGCCAGCTGATATTCCTTTGAATCTAATTTAAACTTTCCTTTTGCTATACGGTTTGCATAACGACCAATGATTGCTCCATGATAAATTTCAGAAGTATTTAAATAGCCATCAAGTGAATCAAATCCAGCAACAACTTCTTGTATAACACCATTTTTACCTGGTACTAAAATGCTTACAATGCGAGCACCATAATTTGTAATGGCAACTTGCAAATTGCTTGTAGCTTTTAAAATATAAAGGGAAACAAGTTTCCCTTCAATCTCTTTGTCAAAGTTTTCTTTCACATCAAAATTTTTATTACCACTAAATTAATTATCCTTCAACAGTTATGTTGTGTTTCTTATCAGCAAAATATCGTTCCAATGCATGATTAAGTTCAGGAAGCATATGGCCTTTTTCTGTGCTAAGTACACTATATTTCGGTCGTGCAGCTTTTAAATTTAATGCTGAAGCAGGAACAGAATTAATATTGAGTCCTTGGTATTTTAGGCGATCGGCAACCAGGAAAGCCAAATCTGCCCAGCTAATTGCTCCTTTATTTGCTAAATGCCAAATTCCGTTTTCATCATCTATTAAAAGATCCAAGGTTGTATTCACCAGGTCGGGCACATATGTTGGAGAAATATAAACATCATTGGCAACAGGTATCTCTGAATTATTATGCAGGCATTCTTCTACCCAATGCAGGAAGTTATATTGATCCCATGGGCCAAAAAAAGCGCTGGTCCTAATCATAAGTGATGCTGGGGCTTCTTTCAAAACAAGCTTTTCACTTTTTACTTTGCTCACACCATATACATTCAATGGATTTACTTCATCAGATTCTAAATAAGGGCTCGATTTCTCCCCGTCAAAAACAAGATCAGAAGAAAAATTAACCAGCTTAATTCCAAGCTTCTTGCAAACAATAGCAAGGTTAAAAGCACCGGTTGTATTTTCCCTGAAACATTTTTCTTTGTCCTCTTCTGCATCATCCACTCTTACGTAACCGGCTGCATTTATTATTGCCCATGGTTTGTACAGATCAATCGCATTAATAATGGATTGCTGATCTGCAATATCGCAATCTTGCCTGCTTAACAGGTTATAATTAATTGCACGATTTGAACATACCCTTGCAAAAGCTTTACCGAGTGTTCCTCTTTTACCAATAATAACTATTGGTTTTGATTTCGAAATGAAATTCTTTTTGATAATTGTTGAAATATCCTGCGCATAAATTATTCGGCTATCTCTTTCCCACCAACCTTTTTCAATGGTAAGATGGGTATGTTCTTTTGAAGGCGCAGTAATGTTTTTAATAAATGAAACCAAAGCTGTTGGTCGTGGCGTGCCACTTCTAAGATCATAAGCGCCAGGTTCATAATCAAGTGGTGGTTGGGTTAACAAGTTGTTCCAACCAAAAGATCCTAATATGGCCCAACTTGTAACGGCCCGGATTTCAATGCCATTAGTTACACTTTTTAGGCAGGCATTCCATATGTATTTAAACCATCTTAATTGTTCTTCACGGTGGCAATGTAAATGAACTTCTGTAATGGCAATTGGTTTTTGATATCTGTCCCATGCCTCTTTTAAAAGAAGTTCAATACCCGTTTCCTCTTCTACATGCACCCTTAATACTTCTACATCTGCATATCGATGTCTTTTATTTCCACCATAGCAATGAGGTGGATATATTTTTCTTTCGTCTAAAAATCGTTCTGAAGTGGGATAATAATTAAACCCGAATATATCTGGGATGCAAATGTTTTCTTTAAAAAAAATCACATCCTGTTCTGGAATTTTAAATCGTTTGAAGTGCTTCCAAAGCTTATGATTTTCGTCTACCTTACCGCACAATAGATCGTAAGTTAACCAACGACGTTCGTTCTCAAATCGTACCTGGTATTGCAATAACGGCGTACTGTAAATTTTAGCCAGATCTTCAGTCTGTACTAGTTGTGCATCCGGATTAATTTTCCTGATTTCCTGCATCGCCAATACAATGCTTTTTAACTGGTTCAACAAAATTTTTAAAAAGTCTGTATCATGTTTTGCATGTGGGTACCACATACCATATAATCCACTAAAACGAGCCGTGGTTAGCGGCTCATTAATGGGGGTGTAATATTTTATTTTAGGAAATTGTGTGGCTACTTTTTTTGCATAAGCGGCAAACAGGTAAGGAAAATTTTCATCTAATAAATTAGTAAAAGATGGTCCGCTGCCATGATGCAGTAACCCGGCAATTACTTCAATATTATTCTCTTCGAAAAAATTTAATTCTTTTGCAGCCCAGGCCCAATCTATCTCTGAATCAATTGTAGGCTGATGCTTTTCCCATAAAACAGGAAAACGTATTTTTTTTATACCGAGATCTACAAATGATTTTTCGAAAGAGTTTTGATAATATTTTGCACATTCTAACTGGTCAAAATATTGATCATTAACCCTATTGATTGTACATTCAATTCCGCCCCAAATTTCAGGATTGCAATATTGTTTCTTCTCCGTTAACATAGGCCTCAGGTTGTTTTTGCGCAATTTTTTTAAACGTAGTTAACGATTGGGCTACTACCTGGTCCATATTGTAGTATTTATAAGTTGCAAGCCTGCCTACAAAATAGGTATTGACTGCTTTTGCTGCAAGGCTTTGGTACTTCTTATAAATTTCAGCATTTTCTGGCCTTGGTACAGGATAATATGGATCTCCTTCTGCACGCGGATATTCATAAACAATTGCAGTCTTTGCATGTTTTTGTCCAGTCAGGTATTTAAAGTCTGTGATCCTTGTATATAATTGTTCGTTGGGATAATTAATTGTTCCTGTGGATTGGAAATATTCCTGGTCTATGGTTTCAAATTTAAATTCCAGTGAACGGTAAGGCAATTTACCATAGCAATAATCAAAATAGGAATCAATTGGACCTGTATAAATAAGCGTTTTGTAAGGAATAAAATCAATGATCTCTTTGTAATCCGTATTCAACATTATTTTGATGTTGGGGTGAGATAACATTTTTTGAAACATCGCTGTATAGCCATGTAAAGGCATTGCCTGGTAAGTATCTGTAAAATACCTGTCGTCTTTATTAGTACGCGTAGGTACTCGTGCAGTAACGCTGGCATCTAATTCCGAAGGATCAAGATCCCATTGTTTTCTGGTATAACCTCTGAAAAACTTTTCATATAATTCTCTTCCAACCTTTCCAACTACAACATCTTCCGAAGTTTGTACACGTGTTATCTTTTCAGCTTTTGACGCAAAATAATCTTCAACCTGCTCGCTGTTTAGATTTAAACCATACAGTTGGTTTATGGTAGTAAGATTAATTGGAATTGGAACCAGTTGTCCGTCTACACTCCCTAAAACCCTGTGTTCATAAGGCCTCCATTGAGTAAACTGGTTCAGGTATTCAAAAACTTCTTTGCTGTTTGTATGAAAAATATGTGGGCCATACTTATGAATTAATATACCATCTTCATTATAATAATCAAAAGCATTCCCACCAATATGATCTCTTTTATCGATAATTAAAACTTTCTTGTTCTCTTGTGTTGCTAAACGTTCTGCTAACACGCTGCCGGCAAATCCTGCACCGACAATCAAATAATCAAACATAAATTTTGTCTTTGGTTTTATTTGGAGTGGTAACCGTTGTAGTTAATGAATTTTCAATGTGTTTTACCATTTGCGCCCATGTTCTGTCCCACGAGTTACCGGCAAGAAATGCATCTACACTCGTTAGCCATTTTTTAGTTGTTCCTTGTTTCAATATGGCATCGCCATGCTTTATAAATTGTTCTGCGTTGCTTGCAATGTTTACTAATTTATTTTCTGCATAAGGCGAAATTACATCAGTGATAGGAGTAGAAATTACAGGCTTACCGGCTGCTAAATATTCTGGTGTTTTAGTAGGGCTGATATATTTTGTAGATTCATTAATAGCAAAAGGAATAATTGCAACATCCCATCCACCCAGATAAGAAGGAAGTTCTTTATAATCCTTACCTCCCAAATAATGAATATTCTTATAACGAGGTAATGTGCTTTCGTCAATTTTTACTACAGGTCCAATTAGTACAAACTGCCAATCAGGTCTTGCTTTAGCTGATTGTTCAATCATTTCAATATCAAACCTTTCATCAATAACACCATAAAAACCAAATCGCGGATGTGGTATATGCGCCTGGTCTGCAGGGTCACTAATGACATTTCTAGATGATGCAAAATGATCCTTATCTATGCTGCTTGGAAAAGGAAAAATATTATGATGCCTGTTTTTCTTTGCTTCATAAATGCTATACCCACCTGTAAATACAACATCAGCTTTTTCTAATAATTGCTGTTCTCTGTCTTTTAAGGCAACCGGCGCAAATTTAAATGCAGATAATTCATCCATACAATCATAAACAACCAGTTTAGGTGTAAGATGCTCGGTAAAAGGCAACGCCATTGGCGTATAGTACCAGGTAAAATAATTATTGATATCCATTACAGAAAGCAAATTATTGAGCATTTGCTTTTGTTTAATGATCAATTCGTCTTCTCCACATCCATGTTTTAAATGAGGCGTTATTACAAAAACGTTTTCCGGAGTTTTATGAATGTGTAACTTATCAGCATCGTCATGAAAAATAGGTTCTTCAACGAAAAATACACGAGTACATTTTGTAAAGCGGCTTAATAAGTGTTGTGGTCTTTGATAAACAAAATTCCAGCGTAAGTGCGAAAAACAAACGAGATCAATATCGTTCAAAGGTTGCCATGCGGCAGTTGGTGTGTTTTTGAGCATGCAATATGAGATGCGATTTACATGCCAAGGTATGTTAGGATAATACTTATACTATAAGATGCCTGTCAATACTTTACGTGTAGAAAAAATTCCTCTATATATAAAATAAATAATTTTTATTTCAAATGTTATTTAACAAATGAACTTTTCAAAAATTTTATAATTCAATGCAAAAAAAAGCCATGTAAAAAATACATGGCTTCAAATATTCTTTTAATGCGATCTTAAATTTTTACCGATTTTCTTTTTGTTGTTGTTACCAGCACTTCTTCCTGGTTAAACTCAATCAAATCCTCCAATCCAATCAATTCGGCTTTTTTAAAATTTACTGCCACCCAACAATGATCGAGTGTTACCTGGTCACCGCCATCATATCCAGCATTTGTAAGTTTATGCCAGCTACTTTCCCTGTTAAGGTCAGTAACGATCTTAGAAGTAATTTTTGGATGTGCCACCCAAAGTTTGGTTTCTTCTTTCAACGCAGGCATAATGTCATCTAAAATTCCATTTAACTGATGTTCGCTCACGGCAAAAATCAATGCAAAATCAATTTTACGATTTCGAACCAATGGTGTTAAGTTTTTTGCAAACGATAACTTAGAAAACTGTTTCTCAATGGAAGAAGGTAAACCCTGGATCAAAACTGTTTTCTCGGTAGTTAACTGTAGCTTTTCAAAAATTGTTTGTGACATAGATGTATAAACGTTTTGTAAAGAAGCAGTGTAGTAATTAGAAGTGGGTTTTCACGCAAACGGATTTGCAAAATTACGTATTATTTGTTGAACGGCAATGGATAATCACAATAAAAAACCCGCCATATACGTTGGCGGGTTTAAAATTTTAAAAATTATTTTTTTATAGGCTTGTAATACTTCCTTGCTTCTGGTAAATACTTCTGCAATTGTGCAATCCTGTTACCTTCTGCAGGGTGCGTACTTAAAAACTCTGGCGGCGCACCCCCATTTGAATTTTTAGCCATTCTTTGCCATAAAGCAATGGCTTCTGCTGGATTGTAACCTGCCATTGCTGCCCAACGCATGCCATAACGGTCAGCCTCTAATTCATGTTTGCGGGAAAAGGGTAACAATACTCCGACTTGCGCACCTACACCAAAAGCCTGCATAAATAAATTTTGTGTGGCAGCAGGCTTGTTTGCCAATGCTATGGAAAGTCCTGCACCAAAACCTTGTGCAGCCAACCCCTGACTCATACGCTCATTACCATGCTGAAAAATGGCGTGTGAGATTTCATGTCCTAAAACATTTGCAAGCGCTGCTTCGTTTTGTGTAATGGGGAGTAACCCTGTGTAAACCACAATTTTTCCTCCTGGCATTGCCCACGCATTAGCGGCTTTATCATTTACCAGGTTAAATTCCCATTTGTAACCATCTAATACATCACCAAGCTTTTGATTTTTATAATAACTAGTAATTGCATTTGCAAGGCGTTGTCCTACCCTTCTAACCATTTCTGCGTCTCTATCTGCTGAAGGACTAACAACTTTATTTGTAGATAAAAATTGACGGTACTGTTGCACTGCCATTGATTGTAATTCTTGTTCAGGAACAAGCTTTAATTGCTGCCTTCCGGTTACCGGGTTGGTTGAACAGGAAACGAGTGTTGCCACAACCAAAAAAAAGGCGGTTATACTTCTGATCATTTTTAGAATGTTTTGTATGTTATAAATTCAATGATTATACCAAACTAAAGACACACTAAAGCGAAGGAAGATTAATGAAGATTTAGGAAATTAACATTTGAAAAAATTACTTAGCGCCATTGCGTCTTTTACGATCGCGGTGTTTGAGGATGGGAACTTTACTTTCGCTGCCTTTCAAAATGCGTCCAATATTTTTTTGGTGCGTTAAAAGAACCAGCATGGCTACTGTTATTGCAAATATGCGGTACAAATGTTCCGGTTCATTAAAAATGACAAGTATAAAAATCGGAAATGCAACGCTTGCTAAAATTGAACTTAACGAAACCCAACGTGTGAGAAATAAAACCAAAATAAAAACACCAACACAACAAAGAGCAACATTTGGTTGAATGCCTAACACCATTCCAAATAAAGAAGCCACCCCTTTTCCTCCTCTAAAATTTGCCCATATAGGGAATATGTGGCCAACAACTGTGGCAAGTCCTAAGCCAAGTTGCATATTAACCAAATACAAATCGCTTTCAAAAGCATATGGTAAAAAGAAAACTAATTTAACTGCTACAATGGCTTTGATCATATCAACAATCATTACGAAAGTGCCCCATTTAGCCCCTAAAACCCGATAGGTATTGGTTGCACCGGAGTTGCCGCTGCCATAATCACGAATATCAAAATTGAAAAAATATTTACTTACCCATACCGCGGTAGGAATACTACCTATCAAGTAGGCTATTACAATTAAAAGGAGTTCATTCATAGAATGATTGGTTGAAGTCCTAACAAAAATAACAAAATTTGCTCAGGAGTGGCTGTTAAAGTAACTAATCATGAATTACCGTTAACAAACAATAATGATATCCAATTAGTTCTTGTAGTTTGTTTTATTAATTGAAACTGATTTTTTTCGAACGCTTCCACTATATCTTTTTCATCAGATGTTAACAACCCGCTTAATAATAAATACCCATTTGGAGGTAAACAATTTTTTATTTGTGGTATGTATTGCAGAATTACATTCCGATTAATATTGGCTAGAAATACATCAAATTTTTCATCCGGCAATATGGTATCTAGTGTAACATAAATGTTATTGCAATTATTCATTGCAATATTTTCAACAGCATTGTTTATACTCCACTCATCGATATCAATCGCTGAAACTTTTGCTGCGCCCATCTTTTCAGCAAGTATGGCTAATATTCCTGTTCCTGTACCAAAATCAAAAACCTTTTTATTTTGAAAATCAATGTCTTTCATTTGGTCAATCATCATGTATGTTGTTGCATGATGGCCCGTACCAAAACTCATTTTAGGTGTAATGATTATTTCGTGTTGTACATTTTGTATTGGCTCATGAAAGTCAGCTCTTATGGCACAAAAATCCCCTACTAAAACAGGTTGAAAATTTCGCTCCCATTCATTGTTCCAATTTTGTTCTTTTAAAGTTTGCATTTGAAATTGAAAATCTTTCAATGCTTC